>JAZOSP010000023.1:0-7539 GCA_045657165.1 Eubacteriales bacterium | reverse complement strand
CAAGAATAAGTATATCGGGGTTGACGAGCGAGGCTATTGAGAAGGCGAGGCGGGATTTCATGCCCGAGGAGAGCTGCTTGAAGGGCCTGTCCTCAAAGTCGGAAAGCTCTGCAAAGTCAATGATTTGGCGGTAGGTTTTATACATAAACTCGCGAGTGTAGCCGAGCATAGCACCGCGCAGATAGGTGTTTTCCTTAACTGTGAGGTCGCCGTCAAAGCCCGAGGCAAGCTCGAGAAGCGCCGCAATCTTGCCCTCGCGCACGACGTAGCCCTTCGTCGGAACCATAATGCCCGAGATTGCCTTGAGAAGAGTCGATTTGCCTGCACCGTTTGTGCCGATAATGCCAAGCATATCGCCGCTCTCAAGGGTGAAGCTTATATCGCGATTTGCCCAAAACTCGTTGACCTTGTAATTGCGGGTCAGCTTTCTGACTATATATTCCTTTATTCCGATATCCTTAAAGTCGCCTGTGATATAGCGAATGGATACGTTTTTAACTTCAAGTATTGACATAGCCTGCCCTTATAAAGCTCCATTAAACATAATAGAGGAATTTGTGATTTTTTCTCTTGTAAATCAAAGCACCGATACCGAATGCGACGAGAGCGTAGCCTATCATAATGAGGTGGAACTGCCACGAGGGAACGGTGCCGTCGATTACTATCTTTCTAAAATAGCTGATAAAGAGGTAGATGGGGTTTAGGTGGAAGACGTTCTGCACCCACTCGGGATAGCCGTCTATCGTGTAGAAGATTGCCGACATATACATAAGCAGCTGGGAGAAAACCGTCCAAAGATACTGAATATCCTTAAAGAATACGAAGAGTGCCGATAGTATAAGCCCTACGCCGATATTGAATATAACGAGGCAGACTATCGGGACAATCAAGAGGGGAAAAAGCCAGCTAAACGTAATTCCGTCGATTATGCAGAAGACGAAGAAGACGACGAGCGTTATGCCGAAATTGATGAGTGTCTGAAAATTTTTTGAGAGAAGGAAGAGATATTTCGGCACGTTCACCTTGGTGAAAATCGAAGAATTCGATAGGAGCGAGGACATGCCCTGCGTTGCCGACTCGTTAAAATATGCGAATACGAGGTTGCCGCAGAAAAGGTAGGTCGTATAGTGCTCCATATCGCGCCCGAAGAACTGCGTGAACACAAGCCTCATGACGAGAAGCATAAGAAGCGGCGAGAGCACGCTCCAGCCCATGCCGAGCACCGAGCGCTTATATTTTTTCTTGAAATCGCGCTTCACAAGCTCCTCAAGGAGAAAGCGGTGGCGCTTGAGTTGTTGAAACATAAATGCTCCTTTGCTGAGATTAGAGTTTCTCTGTTGAAACGCGTATGACTAAAAGCGTGTTATCTGTCAAAAAGAGTACCGAACTGCTCTCTTACCTCGTCGTTGTATTTTTCGTAGTCTACACCCATCACCGGTATTTTGCCATCGGCGAGACGTATCATACCGTCAAGGAGTCCTGCCTCGGAGCACTCGACGAGCGTACCGCCATGCTTTTGCATAAAGGTTTTCGGCCCCGGAATGTCGGTGGATATTACGGGAAGCCCTAAAATATCAGCCTCAGCAAGTACAAGACCGAAGCCCTCGTAGAGCGAGGAGAGAACGAAATAATCGCATTTTTTTAACACGGGGTAGGGGTTTGGCATGCTGTAAAGCATAATTACGCGCTCTTGGAGTCCAAGCTCTGCAATTTTTTTCTCGAGCGCCTCGTAAACTCCCGAGAGCGAGTAGCCACCGATAATAAACAGGTACGAGTCGGGGGTTCTTTCACGGAATTTCACAAAGGCGTCTATAAGAGTATCCTGCCCCTTTTCGGGCGCAAAGCGTCCTATGTTGATAAATTTCACTGCCGAGGACTCGAGCGCGGCTCGCGCCGTACCGTAATCAACCGAGCACTTCACAAAGGAATCCTCTGTGAAATCTTCCTCTGATTTTTCTATAATGCTTTTGTAGTTTATCGAGTTTTTGACGACTTTAATGTTGTCGCGCCTTCTCGAGATTTTGAGTGTCGGAGCTATCATATCCTCGGTGACGACGGCAACGTTGTCGTATGTATTGTAGACGTATTTCAGCACGTCCCAGCGCTGATTGCCCTTTGTTAACGCTTCCTCAACCATATTGTTATGAACGAATACGGTTTTTGTTTTGGGGAAGCTTGAGAAAAGAAGCAGGGTTTCCGCTTCGTAGCCGTTGAACTGTATAACACTGTCGATTCTTGCACCGCCGTAATACTGGTCAAAGGAGAGTGCGACGTTGTCGCGGCACAGCTTCATATAACGGGTTGCACTTATATTCTTTTGCTTGAAGAGCTTTCGAATTACTCTGTCCCTTATTGAAACGTTGGCGTCGCCCGTCACGGCGTAATAATTAACGCCTTCGGGTATGGAGCGGAGAACCGCCTTGTTCTTTGCTACAGCGTCTGTCTTGAAGGTGAGAATATAATTTCTTTCTTTGAGGTCGAGTGTGCGAAGGAGTGACATAATAGATACGGTGATACCGTTGCCCGCAAGGTTGCCCGTGTATATCAGCACGTTCTCCTTGCCGTTGTCTGGAATGGGCTCAACGGTAACCTCGCCCTCTTTACCGAGAATGACGGCGTCGCAAAGCTTCTCCGATGCGTTCTTGCACTCGTAAGCACAGAAGCGACGAAGAAACTCACTGTCATCGTAGTTTTTGCCAGAGCGGAGCTCCTCGAAGAGAGAGTCGATGCCGTAGACGCGAGGGAAGGGTAGCTCCGCAATATCCATATACATACCGCGGTCGCGAAGATAGTCTTCCTCGTCGAAGGTGAAGAGCACGGTTTTTTTGCCTGTAACCGCAAAATCGAAGAATACGCTGGAATAGTCGGTTACGAGGACGTCTGCTGCGTTAAGAAATTCGTAAACCTCATATCCTTGAGGGAAACGCTTGATTTTGTTAAAGTCACTGAAATTCACCGAGTTGGTTGCAAGCGGATGAAGATTGACGTAAAGAACCTCGTCCTCGCGGAGCATTTTATCCATCTCATAGAGGTAATAAGCAAGATATACCGAGCTTTTTGAGGTTTTTCCCTTGCCGACACTGCCGCGGTAGGTAGGCATATAAACGTAGACGCGTTTGTCTGAAAGCTCAAGCTCCTCTCGTACTCTCGCCGAGGCTTCCCTGTCAAAGAAAATTTCGTTTCTCGGGTATCCCGAGAGCAAAACCTGACCCCGTGCGACGTTTTCAAGCATATAGTCCTTTATCATTATGTCGCGCGTATATTCGTTGGGATAGAGGAGAAAATCGCTTTTTAAGAAGTTGCTTTGTATGTTTCCAATTTTGTGGTGCTCTGAGGCATCACTTTTACCGAGAGTCTTGAGAGGCGTGCCGTGCCAAGTGTTCAAATATACCTGCCCCTCTTTTTTCAGGAAATAAGGTCCAAAGGACGTATCGTTTATGAGATACTTTGCGCTTGCAAGCAGACGCATATACTCGTCGGACGCCAGCATTACTATATTGACGTTTTCAATTCCGTGAGCTTCAAGAAAGCTCTTGAATTTGTTCATATGTCTTCCCATGGAGGAAAGATATATCTTATAATCCCTGTATTTCTCGTCGGTGGCGAGGTAGCGCACGAGATAAAAAACGTTGCCGTCGAGCTTCTTGCCGTGCTCCGACTCAAGAAGAATCGCCTTTTCGTCTATCTCAAGTGTCCTGTAATACTTTACGTAGCTTTGCTTCGCTCTCCAGAAGCGGTCTCCAAAAAGCGTTCGCAGCTTCTTTAACATATTAAACATTTTCTCCGAGTACTCCTGATAATGCTTATTTTTTAAGCTCCTTCTTTATTTGCGTGGTCGATATTTCGGGAGTGCGAGGGAGATATACGACCTCGCAGTAGTCCTTTAAGAAGTCGAACTTGCCCTCCCAGTCGTCACCCATGACGAAGGTGTCGATGTGATAAAGCTGAACGTCGGATATCTTCTGCTCCCAATTCTCCTCGGGGATAACGAGGTCGACGTATCTTACCGCCTCGAGCAGCTTTTTTCTCTGCTCGTAGGTGAAATAGCACTTTTTCTGCTTCATATTCCAGTTGAACTCGTCGGTTGAGAGAACGACGATGAGATAGTCGCCAAGCTCCTTCGCGCGCTTCAGTAGGTTTATGTGTCCGTAGTGCAGAAGGTCGTAGGTACCGTAGGTAATAACGCGTTTCATTTTATATGTCTCCTTTTGATGGTTATACATTATTCTCTTCTGAAATGTCCTGCCTGCTCGTCCTCTGGCGGTGGGGTCATGTAGTCGCCGTACATTCTCGTGAGCAGCTCGCGATATCCCTCGGGGGCAGGGTATCTTTCGCCCTCGAAGGAAAGGGCGGTGGATTTTTCAAACCACTCTGCGTCATAGCTCTCGCGCGGATAGCCGTGCGAGCCTGATACTGTGGCGATGGTGCGCCCTGACGAGAAAAAGCCGAAGACGGCGACCGTCGCGCGGCGAAGCCACGAGAGCGCGCCGCGAGGTAATAGACGAAGAAGGCTGAATGCCGCGCGTGCCGAGCGCTTTTTATATTCGCAGACAAATCCATTACTGTCCTTTGCAACTCTGGCGCAGGAGAGAAGCTCGTGGAGCTTGAACATAAGGCGCGCGGGGCGGGGCGATGTGGGACAGCGGTCAAGCGGAAAAATATCAATATATCTGCCCTTGTGCATTTGCACTCCCACGAGCAGAGGCTCGCAGACCTCGGTGCCGTCAATGCGGATTTTCGCAAAGGCGAACGGGTAGTGCTTATCGGTGCGACCGTCCTGCCAGAAAAAGCCGGGCGATAGGGCGGTTTTGGCTATTTTTGATAGCTTTTTGTAATCTTTTCTTGTCATCGCGACGTCAATATCGTCGTCCCAAGGGATAAATCCGCCGTGGCGAACCGCGCCAAGAAGCGTGCCCGCGGTGATAAAATAAGATAGTCCGTGCAGGCGGCAGACGCGGTCAAGCTCGCGGAGCGCGCGAAGCTCGTCGAGCTGCAGCTCCCTTTTTTCCTCGGGAGAAAGAAAACTCTCCATTGTAGACCGTTCCTTTCGGTTTATGGTAGTGCTTACTGTGATTTTGACCTCTTTAAGAGTCGCTCGTAGGTGTGCGGGAGCACGGCGATAAGCATGAGCTTTAACTTTTCCTTAATCGGCAGATGAGGTGAGATGAGCGCACGGGGAAGCGAGCGACATACGTCGGCTTTTATCTCCTCGGCGAGCTCTGCAAAGTCGCCGTCACCCGCGAGGGTGATTTTTGAGAGTGTGTCGGTGCTTGTGAGCATGCGCTCGGCAAGGAGAAATTTCCTAATTTTCGGATAAGCGGCGAAGTCACACTCGGCGCGGATAATCATATCACGGAAGCTGCTGAGGCGGCGCTCAGAGAGCGCCGAGCGGCAGGCGCTGCCATCTCTTTGGATATACCTGTATTTCGGCTCGGGGAGAAGCAGGGTGCCCCTTGCTCTCGCGAGCACGTCGAGATTGTAGCGTAAATCCTCGCCTATCGTGTAGGCGGGGTCAAAGCGCACGCCGCGAGCGGCACTCGCTCGGTAGATTTTACACCAGTTGCTGTTAGCAAGCAGGGCAAAAAAGCGGCGGTTCATATTGGCAGGGGAGGCTGCGTAGCAGGGCTTGCCGTCGGTGTAAATAATCTCGCGCAGATCGCCTTCCTCATAGTAGGCGGCACACTGCACGACGTCTGCCGAATGCTTGTCAGCACCCGAGATAAGATAGGAATATATGTCGGGCAAAACGAGGTCGTCGGCGTCGGCAAAGGCTAGCCACTCGCCTCGTGCCGCGTCAAGCCCTGCGTTTCTCGCAGAGGACACCCCGCCGTTTTTCTTGTGGATAACCCTGACCCGTGTGTCGGAAATCGCGTCACAAAGCTCACCCGAGCCGTCGGTCGAGCCGTCGTCGACGAGGATAATCTCGAGGCTTTCGTAGGTGACGGAAAGCAGGCTCTCGACGCACTCGGCAAGATAGGGCGCGGCGTTGTAAATCGGCACTATTACCGAAATCAAAGGCTTTGTCATAGCTCGGTATCTCCCGAAGACGAGGTGTAGTATTTTTCGATCTGCCGTGCGGTTGCGCTGCTCGAGTAGCCTGCGAGTTCTATCTCATCGGCGTGCGAGCGGCGCTCGGGCAGATTTTTAAGTAGCGATATGATTCTTTTTGCTAGCGCCTCGCCGCCGTCGGTGAGAGGAAAGCTCTCTGCAAGCGAAGTAGCGTGTGCCTCGGGCGGAACCGCCTCGGAGAGCAGGGTTGGAAGCCCCGAGGCTTGCGCCTCGATTGCAACAATACCAAGCCCCTCAAATATGCTCGGCAGGGCGAAAACGTCCATAGCTGAGAGAAGGTCGGGGACGTTATCCGACGTGCCGTAGAGGACTACCGAGTCAGAAATTTCAAGCTCCTCGGCAAGCGCTGAGAGCGAGGCTCTGTCAGGTCCCTCGCCGACGAGCAAGAGCCGAGCTGTGGGAACCGACTCGATAACGCGGGCAAAGGCGCGCATAAGGTACGCCTGATTTTTCTCCCACTCAAGCCTGCCAACGTGTCCAACCGTGGGGGCGTGTGAAATTTTAAGCTCACGGCGCACGTCAAGGCGCGCCGACTCCGAGTAAGAAAAGCGGTGAGCGTCAATGCCGTTTCTAATAATCTCATCGGCAGCCTTGCCGAAAAGGAAGCGCGCCGAAACGTCGGAGCAGGCAAGGCGTGCGGTGAGCGCGCGGCCGTAGAGCGATCTGCCGAGCCTGTGCAAAAGAAGCTTCAGGAGTCTTGCCAGCGATTTGCGTAGCCCTGCGCCGTGAGCGTGGGCTATGCGTACGGGTACGCCGAGCCGCTCGGCGTCCTTTGCGTAGGCAAAGGTAAGTGCGTGAAAGACGTTGAGGTGAAGGACGTCGTAGTGTCTTTCCTTGATAAGACGGCGGAGGCGTGCGCGGTTTTTCGCGCTGCGCGGGTTGCCCGAAAGCTCAAAGAAGCTGACGCCTCTTTTGCGGAGCCTGTCGGTAAAAACGCTCTCACCGAGCTTTGCCGCCACCACGTCAATCTCGAATTTGCTTAGGTCTGTATTTTCAAAAAGGCTATTAAGAAAGGACTCAATGCCGCCGGATTCCCACTTTTCGAGAAAGCAGCAAACTCTTATTTTTTTCATGAGACGCCCCTCTCAAAGGTGTTTTTTCATAATTATTCATTATATTATAACACAGAAGGAGGGGTGAGTCAAGAGAAAGTGGGATTTTTTGCGTCACCTGTCGACATTAAACGCGAGCAATATTATAAGAAATAAATAAGTTTCAAGAAATTTCTAAAAAACTATTGACAAACATAAAAATAAATGTTAAAATAATGAGCGACTGTGTAAATGGGTATTTTGCGCCCTTTTGACAGACCTGCGATATACCGCGGCTTGCCGCTTGTATATAAAACAATTTTGAAGAAGGAGGAAAATCAATGCCAACCTTTAATCAGCTCGTAAAGAACGGTCGTCAGGACAAGGTTACTAAGTCGAAGACCCCCGCACTTCAGCGCGGCTTCAACGCACTTAAGCA
>JAZOSP010000022.1:0-23841 GCA_045657165.1 Eubacteriales bacterium | reverse complement strand
ATTACCGAAAGATAAACAAATCCTTCTTTCGTCGGTATATAAGAAATGTCCGTACACCATTTAAGGTTCGGGCGCTCGGCATAAAAGTTTCGTTCAAGCAAATTGGTGTATTTATGTATGCTTTCGCAGTTCTGCACCCACCTGTGTTTTCTGCGAGATTTAGAGAGCAAATTGTACTTATTCATTACACGGAGTACGGCTTTATGGTTCATTGCAAGCCCAAATTCACGCAATAACCATATTTGAACACGGCGGTAGCCGTATGTTTGCCGTGTTTTCTTTTGGCACTGCTGTATTAGTTCGCCTATCTGTTTGTCTGGATCTTCTTTATCTACTTTCTTTGTCCAAGCATAGTAACCGCTGCGGGATACTACGAAGAAGATACACATATCTCGCACGTTGTATTTATCTTTGAAACGATGTATTACTCTATATTTTATACTGGCTTTCACTTCCTTTCCAATTCTCGAAGAAAATTTCGCAATAGCTCGTTTTCCATTTCAAGACGTTTTACTTTCTTTTCTATTTCCTCGGGGTTGTTTGTTGGACGTCCTCGTTTTAATGGCATTTGCATTCGTGTATTCACTCTACTAACTTGTCCACACCAAGCACCTACCGAATACACACTCACATTATATTTTCGCGCAATTTGCCTTAATGATGCGCCTGCCTCTCGTTCCTTTACTATCTTGTCTTTTAATTCACTCGGATAATCCTTTATTCCTTTTGTTCTTGGCATGAAAAAACCTCCTGCAGTAGATAATTCTATTCTACTACAAGAGGTTTTTTATTTCAATGTCCGTTTTTATGGGTTCAGTTCACGGTGCTTTTTTGTTTATTTTACTACAGACAGCCTATTTATGCCGTAATATTCAAAGGCTGCTATCGCCTCTCTGTCTATTATTTCGCCCGATACCGCAATCGGAACGGCAGGCGGGCAGCCGACCGTGAGGGCGGCAAGTATGCGACCCTCGCATTTGTCCGTCGCCAGCTCCTCTGCGGGAGAGAGGATAGCACAGCGCGGAGAAATTGCCGCACGGGGGCTTGAAAATCTCGGTGGTACGTTGGTAATAGGCTCACGCCTTTTGATATCGCGAAGCACGGATAGAAGCCTATCGAGGTCGGACTCCGAGTTCTCGGGTGTCGGCATGAGCACGACGTAGTCGGGGTCGGCAAAATCGCAGACTATACCGCGCTCGGAAAGCAACTCTGAAAGTTCTGTGCCCGTGTAGCCGTAGGTCTTTGACTTTATTGTCAGCTTCATAGGCTCGTCACCGACAAGTGTGTACCCGTGTGACAAAATTTGATCTCGCAATAGGTCAAGACGGCGGGTGAATACAGCAAGCCTTTCGGCAAATCCCGAGGCAAGATACTCGTTCGTTTTGTCAAGCGAGGCAAGTATTAGATACGATGGGCTCGTCGAGCCAAATAGGGCGAGCGCCTCGCGTGCTCTCTGTGAAAGCGCCTTGGGAGCCGTGCGTGAAATATGAAGATATGCCGCACCCGTGAGGGCAGGGAGCGTTTTGTGCGCAGAATCGGCACACATATCTGCTCCGAGGTCTATTGGGTGGCGCGAGGGGGTGGTAAATTTCAGATACGCGCCGTGAGCGTTATCAACGAGAAGAAGAACACCGTGGCGTTTGCACACCTCTGATACTGCGCTGATATCGACAGTAAAGCCAAGATAGTCTGGCGAGGTGAGATAGACAGCGGCAGGCTTTGTGCCCGACGAAAGTCGCGAGTCAAGATAGGCGGTGTCCACCCATGCTGAAAGATAGCTCTCATCGCCGTGCGGCAGCCATTCGATATCAAGCCCGAGCAGTGCTGCGCCGCTGACGAATGACTTGTGCGCGTTGCGCCCTGCTAAAACGAGTGGGGCTCTGCCCGACTCGCGCGCGTCAAGCGAGGCAAGGTATAGCATAGCGCGAATGGAGAGGGAAGAGCCCTCGGCAGAGTAGTAGGTTTTAGCGCCGAAAAGATCGCCCGCATATCGCTCGCTTTCGGCAATTATTCCGTCAGCCGAGTAAAGCGAGTCGGCGCCCGGAATTTCGGTAATATCAAATCTGTCCGCATTTCCTTTGTGCCCCGGCATATGAAGCCTCACGGCGTCGCGCCCTGCGTATTCTCGCAAAAAGTCACAAATCGGGGTTTTCATCACGCATCACCGAGCTGCTTTGCAATAGCCAGCATAATGGCACATTCCATACGCTTTTTGAAGAGCTCGCAGCCCTTTTTATAAACTCCTCTTACCGAGCCCGTCGCGTGATATGCGTTTGCCGCGCAGCCGCCCGAGCAATAGAGCTTTGCCCAGCAGTCGCGGCACTCGGGGCGTGCGTAAACGTTGCAGGCGGCAAATTCATCTTGAGCCGCAGTGTTGGTGACACCATCGTAAATATTGCCGAGCTTATACTTGTCGTCACCTACGAATTGGTGACACGGGTATAGGTCTCCCCACGGGGTTACTGCCATATATTCAGTTCCCGAGCCACAGCCGGAAATTCTTTTATAAATACAAGGACCGCCCGTCAGGTCAATCATATAGTGGTAGAAGGTGAATGGTCTGCCCACACGCTCGCGCTCGAGCATAAGATTTGCAAGGCGCTCGTACTGCTCCTTGACTATCTCCATATCAGAGTCGTCAAGCTCCGCAGGGTCGCCCGGCGCGCATACGACAGGCTCCATACTGAGCTCTGTGAAGCCGAGGTCAAGCATAGCCTTGATATCCTCGAGGAAGTCGGGGTTTGCGTGCGTGAAGGTGCCGCGCATATAGTAGTTTTTACCGCCGCGCGCTTCAACGAGCCTTTGGAACTTCGGCACGATTTTATCAAAGCTGCCGTTTCCTGCATAGTCAACGCGGAAGCGGTCGTGTATCTCGCGACGTCCGTCAAGGCTTAGCACCACGTTCGAGCATTCGCGGTTTACAAAATCTATAACGTCGTCGTCGATAAGCACGCCGTTTGTGGTAAGGGTGAAGCGGAAGTTCTTGTTATGCTTTTTCTCAACCTCTCTTGCGTACGCAACGAGCCTTTTTACAACGTCGAAATTAAGTAGCGGCTCGCCGCCGAAGAAGTCTACCTCAAGGTTTCTGCGGTTGCCCGAATTTTCGATAAGGAAATCGAGTGCGCGTTTGCCGACCTCATAGCTCATAACCGCTCGCTCGCCGTGGTATTTACCCTGACTTGCAAAGCAATAGGAGCAGTTGAGATTACAGGTGTGCGCGATATGTAGGCAAAGCGCCTTGACGACACCCGAGGTCTTAGCCTTGAGAGTGCCTGCCATAGGCTCAAAGGTGTCGGGGGAGAAGAGCCTGCCCGACTCACGAAGTGCCACGACCTGAGAATAGCACTCCTCAATGTCAGAGTCACTTATATCGTCGCGTCCTTTATACTTTTCGCTGATTTTCGCAATAATTTCCTCACGCGAGTGTTCCTCGAACATACCGATAATGTCGTACGCCACCTCGTCAACGACGTGAAGGGCGCCCGAGCATACGTCGAGGACTATGTTGTAGCCCGAAAGCTTGTATTGATGTATCATTCAAACTCCTCTATGTCGCCTTAGGCGACAGCACAATTTTTTTAAGCGGGTATTTGGATTAAGGCTCCAAATAGTGAAAATTTAGAGCGTGAACGCACAGATTAAAGATTAGATGGTGCTGCATTTCACGCCGGATCCTCTTTCATAAAAAATGCCGCCTCACACGGCGGCATTTGTTTTATTCAGCGTCCTTTTTGCTCTCGCACTGCTGATTAGCGATACCGCAGCTGGTCTTGCAAGCGGACTGGCAGGAAGTCTGGCACTCGCCGCAACCGCCATTCTTCGCGCTCTCGCAAAGATTCTTGGTTTCAATGGTCTTGATATGCTCCATGATAGGTCCTCCAAAATATAATTACTCTTGAATTATAGCATACATAAGGTGTAAAGTCAATAGAGATTTTAATATTTTTGTCGATTTAGATTCTCTTTAAGGCGACGTGATGAGCTGACGCAGATCGCTTGCCGTCATACCGAAAACGTACTCTCCGACATCTATATCCGAAAGCTTTGCTCCGAGCTCGCATAAGGGAGTGTTCGCAAGCGCCTCTTCAAGCTCTCGAACGTCACAGACGCCGAAAAAGTCCCCCGAGATTTTAAGCTCTCGTATAACCTCGCCCTGCATATCGAGCACGAGCTCAACGCAGCCAAAGGGGTAGCGCCGTTTTTTCGTCACGCTATGCTCTGCGGCAATACCCGAGTCGGGGTAGAGCCACTCACGGGAGGAGTATTTTGAGTAGAGTCTTTCTATCTCCTCGCCGCACGGCACACAAATTTCCTCGGGTGAAAAGCGCGCCATGACAAAATTGGATATAAGACGGATAAAGTCGCTTACACCCCACCCGTGCGGCAAAAACGGTGCAAGATTTGTCACGCGCGAGCGAGTGGATTTTATCCCTTTTGAACGTATTTTCTCCTCGTCAACATTGAGAACCCTTGACAAGACGTCAAGGTCGCTATCAAAGAGGAGAGTGCCGTGGTGAAGGACTCCCCCGCCCTCTGCGTGCTGCGCGTTTCCCGAAAATTTGAGGTCGCCTATGGCAAGGTCGTTCCTGCCCGTGAGGGTGGCTGTGACACCGACACTCGCGAGAGCTTCAATTATCGGCCGGGTGAAATATTCAAAATCGAGCCCACCCGTGTCGCGGCATTTCGATATAAAGGTGTAGTTTACGTTGCCGAGGTCGTGGTAAACAGCCCCACCGCCTGTTATGCGGCGCGCTACGTGTATTTCTTGCTCGCGGAGAAAATCAAGGTTAATCTCGGCGTGCGGATTCTGGTTTTTTCCTATTACGACCGTCGGCTCGTTTTGCCACAGCATAAAGACGTCGTCCGTGGAGTGCGAGAAAAGATATTCCTCTATCGCAAGATTGCGATACGGGTCGGTGGTTTCAAGAATCAAAAACTTCATAAGTCCTCATAGAAGAGTATCCATCGGGCGTACGCCCGATGGATACAGAGAGTTAGTTATTAAAGTCCGAGCTTCGCACGCTCAACCTTCTCGATGTCGGTAAAGTTGTTCGTGGGAACGTAGCCGGGAATGGGCATAATCTTCTCATGAAGAGCGTCGATAATCCAGTCAGCCTGGGGGAAGAAGCTCTTTTCAAGCTCGAATGCGGGAGTAATCCAGTTGCGCGAGCCTACTACGACGGCAGGACCGTCAAGGTAGTCAAAGCACATTTCGGTAATGTTCGACGCCATGTCTCTCATAACCGAGTTTCTCTCGCACGCGTCGCCTACGAAGAGCACCTTACCGGTCTTCTTAACCGACTCGATAACCTTCTCATAGTTGAAGGGAACGATGGATCTGGTGTCGATAACCTCTGCGGAAATACCGTACTTCTCCTCGAGAATCTTTGCTGCCTCAAGAGCTCTGTAGAGAACCGCGCCGATGGTAACGATTGTAACGTCCTTGCCGGGCTTCTTGATATCGGGCTCGCCGAAGGGAATCTCGTAGTGACCCTCGGGAACACCATCCTTCATGAACTGCTCGCCGATACCGTAAATTCTCTGGCTCTCAAAGAATACTACGGGGTCGGTGCCGTCAAGGGCAGAGGTCATAAGACCCTTTGCGTCTGCGGGGGTTGAGGGGAATACAACCTTAAGTCCGGGAATGTGAGAGCAGAGCGACGTCCAATCCTGAGAGTGCTGTGCGCCGTACTTTGAGCCGACGGAAACACGGAGCACGATGGGCATTTTGAGAATACCCGCGCTCATTGCCTGCCATTTAGCCATCTGGTTGAAGATTTCGTCGCCTGCGCAGCCGATGAAGTCGGCGTACATAAGCTCAACGATAGCACGGCCGCCGCACATAGCGTATCCGACTGCCGAGCCGACTATCGCAGACTCGGAAATGGGAGAGTTGAAGAAGCGGTGATAGGGAACAGCCTCGGTCATCTTCTTGTATACGCCGAACGCGCCGCCCCAGTCACGGTTATCCTCACCGTATGCGATAAGGGTGGGGTCGTCGTAGAACTTGTCGATGATTGGCTCGAAAAGACCGTCACAGATGTTGTACATCTTCATCTTGGATACGGGCTTGCCGTTTGCATCGGTAGCGGTGCGGATCTTGCCCTTGATTTCCTTAACACGGGGGCATTCCTCCTTGGGAAGAAGCATTTCTGCCTCGCGAGAGGTGTCCATGCTGACAACCTTTTGGTTCGAGAACATAATGGAGGAGATAGCATCGGGCTCTTTGTTGAGGTCCATACGGGGAGATATCTCGTCGTTGATAGCGAGCTTCATGATCTCGGTCATGCGGTTGGTAATGCTCTCGTGCATAGCAGCGAACTCTGCCTCGGTTGCAATTTTGCCCTTAACGAGCTTATTCTTGAAGGCGAGAATCGGGTCTGCATTCTTCCAAGCCTCGATCTCCTCTGCGGTACGGTAGGTGGAGGAGTCGGAGGGCGAGTGACCGGATACGCGGTAGGTAACAACGTCAAGAAGCGCGGGACCTTTGCCCTCGAGGAGAAGCTGCTTTTTGCGGCTTACAGCGTCGATAACTGCAAGAGGATCGTAGCCGTTTACGCGCTCTGCGTGCATTTGGCTCGGGTTGAAGCCTGCGCCAAGGCGGGCAACCATATCAAAGCCCATGGTCTCGCCGCGGGTCTGACCGCCCATGCCATAGTGGTTGTTGAATACGTTGAAGAGGATTGGCATACCGCCGTCATCAAACTTGCCGTCCATGCCCCAGAGCTTAGTGATCTGGTCCATCGAAGCAAAGTTAAGAGCCTCAAGCACGGGGCCACGTCCGGTTGCACCGTCGCCGCAGTTGGAGATGATGATACCGGGCTTGTGGTTTGAGCGCTTGTAAAGAGCAGCGCCGAGCGCGATGGGAGCAGAAGCACCGACTATCGCGTTATTGGGCATGAGACCGAAGGGAATGAAGAAGGCGTGCATTGAGCCGCCAAGACCGCGGTTGAAGCCGGTCTTACGTGCGAAGATCTCTGCAAGTGCGCCGTAAAGGAGGAAGTTTATAGCGAGGTCCTTGATGTTCTCGGACTTCATGTGCTTTTCAACGACGGAAAGAACGTTACCGCCGAGGAACTCCTTCATTACGTCGAAAACCTCTTCGTCGGTAAGCTTGTAAAAAGAGGAAAGACCCTTTGCAAGAATCTCGCCGTGGCTGCGGTGAGAGCCGAATGAAAGGTCGTTGATGTCAAGGCAGTAAGCCTCACCAACTGCGGAAGCCTCCTGACCTATTGAGAGGTGAGCGGGGCCGGGGTTGTTGTACTCAACACCGTTGTAGCAGCTCTTGACCTTGACCTCGTTGAGCATAGTCTCAAACTCGCGAATGATTGCCATATCGCGATAGATACGCATGAAGTCGTCCTTGGTGTAAATCTTCTTTTCCTCTGCCAGTGTCTTGTTGTACTGGCAAACGGGAATGTCCTCAAAGTGGATATAGCCTGCCTCAAAGGCTTTAGCAGGGTCTACGTATTGACTCTTAGGCATTTTTATAATCTCCTTATGTAAAATTAATCTCTTTTAATCGAGGAACATAGCCTCGCGTATAACCTCACATACGGTGGGGTGGGGGAATACGAGCTTCTGAATGTCGGAAACGCGCATTTCGGTCTCAACCATCATAGCCGCGCCGTAGATAATCTCCGAGGCGTAGCTGCCTATCATATGAAGCCCGATGATATTGTGGTGCTTGTTGTCGGTGATAACCTTAAGTATTCCGTTTCCGTGCTCGTTTTCGGCAATATATCTGCCGCTGTACTTGAGTGTTACGGTCTCAACGGAGGCGTCAAGTCCCTTTTCCTTAACCGACTCGCTCGTCTCGCCAACCGAGGCAACCTCGGGGTTGGTGTAGATAACTGCGGGGATGGAGTTGTAGTTGATTCTGTCCTTGCCCCCGAGAATGTTGTTTATGCAAACCTCGCCCTCGCGGTATGCGGTGTGAGCGAGCATGGACTTGCCGTTTACGTCGCCCGCTGCCCATACGCCAGGCACGTTGGTCTTGCCGTACTCGTTAGTGACTATTGCGCCGCGCTCGAGCTTTAGACCTATGTTCTCGCAGCCGAGCCCTGCGGTTCTCGCACGACGGCCGATGGAAACGAGTGCGTAGTCAGCCTTGATTTCAACAGTCTTGCCGTCCTTCTCATAGGTAACGGCGTTATTCTTGATAGAGGTAACTCTTGCGCCGAGGATAAACTCAACTCCGCGCTTTGCGTAATCCTTCTCGAGCATTGTCGAAATCTCGCGGTCAACCGCGCCTGCGATGTGGTCCATCATCTCAACAACGTAAACCTTTGAGCCTACGGAGTTAAAGTAGGACGCCATCTCAAGACCGATAACGCCGCCGCCGACAACTACTATCGTTTTCGGAATTGCGGGAAGGTCGAGCACCTCACGGTTGGTAAGAGCGAATCCGGATTTAAGCGAGTCTGCAAGTCCGTCGATGGGGGGGAGTGCGGGGGAGGAGCCGGTGCATATAAGCAGCTGCTTGCCTACGTATTCCTTGTCCGCTGCAACAACGACGAAGCCCTCGGCATTTCTTTCCTTAATGGTTGCGGTTGCATTAACAACCTCAACGCCCGCCTTTTTAAGCTTTGCGCCAACGCCCGATACGAGCTGCTTTACAACCTTGTTCTTGCGGTTAACGACAAAGCCGTGGTCGATTTTCGCGTCTGCGAAGCTCACGCCGTAGTCGGCGCCGTGCTTTGCGTAATCGTAGATTTTTGCCGAATAAAGAAGCGTTTTAGTGGGGATACAGCCCTCGTTGAGGCAAACACCGCCAAGTGCGCGCTCCTCGATAACGAGAGTCTTGAGTCCCGCGTGGCCTGCGCGCTCTGCGGCATTGTAGCCGGCAGGACCGCCGCCAAGAATTATAAGATCGTACATTCCTTGAAAATCCTTTCGTAAGAATTACTTTGCGAGGAGCAGGTCAAAGTTCTCGAGCGCAAATCCGATGTCCTTGAGGAATCTTGCCGCGTCCGCGCCGTCGATTGCTCTGTGGTCAACGGTGAGCGAAAGACCCATAGCAGGGTAGCTAACATCCTCGCCGTTCACTTCCTTGATTCTCCTCATTACACAGTCAACGCCGAGAATAGCGGTCTGCGGAGGATTTACGATAGGAGTGAAGGATTCAATTCCCATAGAGCCGAGGTTAGATACGGTGAAGGTCGCGCCCTTCAGAAGGTCGGGGTTAATTTTGCCGCTCTGTGCGTCGGTTATAACCGACTTTGCGTTTTTCGAAAGCTCGTTGAGCGAGAGCTTTTCAGCACCGAAGACGGTGGGAACCATAAGACCTCTGTCGGTGTCAACCGCGATACCGAGGTTGACGGTGTTGAAGAATCTCATCGTGTCGTCGCTTATGTAATGAGCGTTGAAGGTCTTGTGATTCTTGAGAATACGCGATACTGCGTAGAGTATCATATCGTTGAGGGTGATATTTGCAAGACCCATCTTCTCGGCGCCTGCCTTGAGCGACTTTCTGAGCTCGAGGAGCTTCGTTGCGTCAAAGGAGGAGTTGAAGGTGAGCTGTGCCATCGTCGAGAGCGACGCGCACATCTGCTTCGCGATAATCTTTCTGATGTTGGGGATTTTTACGTCCTCGTACTCAGCTACGGGAACAGCAGGTGCTGCTGCCGCTGCTGCAGTTGCTGCCGCGAGGTCGGAAAGCACAACCTTGCCGTTGATACCGCTGCCGTCGCGAGCCTCGGAGTACTCACCCTTAGCCGCGGGAGAAACGGTAAGACCCGTGTCAACGAGTCTCTGTACGTCGCGCTCGATGATTCTGCCGTTAGGGCCGGTGGGGACTGCTTTAAGGAGATCTGCGTGAGTCTTGTCAGCAAGAAGTCTTGCGCGGGGGGAGATAGAGCCGACTCCGTCGGTTGCCACTGCCTCTGCTACGGGAGCTGCGGTCTCGGGTGCAGCTACGGGGGCAGGCGCTGCCTCTTCCTTTGCGGGTGCCGCCTCCTCAGCTGCTGCCGCAGGAGTGAAAGCGGATATATCCTCACCCTCGTTGCCTATAACAAGCACGTTTTCAAGACAGGGGACGTCCTCGCCCTCCTCTCTGAAGATCGCGAGCACCTTGCCCGATTCGGGTGCGGGCTCGTCAAACGAGGATTTGTCGGTTTCATAGGAGAAAAGTATTTCGCCCTTCTCAACGGTGTCGCCAACCTTTTTGTTGAAAGCGGTAATGATACAGCTCTCAACGCTCTGTCCCTGGCGGGGCATAATCACGAGTGTTGCCATTGGTTTTTGCTCCTTTTTAGAATTATAAATTGATTATTTTCACAATAATTTTAGCACTCTTTCCTTCTTTTGTCAACCCTAAATTTTCACGTGCGCGAAAATATATTAAGGTAACGAAAGAAAAATCCACCAAGCTCAAGAGCATATCGAAACGGGTCTATAGTAAAATCAAAGGTCAAAGCCGCCGCAAATTTTGCGACGGCTTGCGTTAGTCTGTTTGTGCATGGGTGCTTAGAAAAATGAAAAAAGTGAGCAATTTGCAAATAAAACTTTACAAAAATATTAAATAACAAAGATGTTGCTCCAAGCGCGCCTGCCGTCCTTGTCGCGAACCTCAACCCTTATCCACTTCTCGTCGGACTGAAGCTCGTACTCGTGGTGAGTGAGATTTTCTCCTCGCAGGGTGCGCTTCGGTGCCCAAGCGCGATTTGAAAGCGTGGCTATTACCGAAACGGGCGAGGTGTCAATTACAAGCCTCCTTCCGTCGCACTCGGCGTGTATATAGGGTCCCTCCGTGGCATAGAAGCGGCGATGGCGTATTGCATTCATAAGCGACTCGCGTGACGTATCATCTGCCTCAACCATAACCCAGCCGAGACGGTTGTCCGTGCCATCGTAGTAGTGGGCGTCGTCAGCCGCGAGGATTCCCGGGTACATTCCGCGGTTGGCACATAAATCTACGAAGTAATCGGAGTAAGGACGCATACTCATATGCGACTCGGATACTGCGTTATATATCTCGGTTGCGGCAATTTTCGGAAGTCTTGCAAGGTCCTCGGGACTGTTTACCGACCACGCGGGGTGCGCGAGCACGGCTATTCCGCCGGCTGAGCATATTGCCTCTACTATTTCCTCTCGCGAGGCTTCACGGCGCGGTGCTGGGTCGCGCTCGGTAAAAAGTGCAAGTATGTGCATTTCGCCCTCTATGGTTTCGCTTCGTCCTACGTTGTATTCGCAGCCGGCTATTATCGGCATGCCGCAAAGCGTGCGCGCCTCGCCGTATTTCCAGTGGTCGGTAAGAGCTATCGCGTCATAGCCGTTCGCGAGGTATTCGCGCGCAACCTCCTCAGGGGATTTTCGGCCGTCGGAGAGGGTCGTGTGCAGATGAAGGGCGAGCTTAAAATACTTTTTTCCGAATTTGTCAGTTATCATATCCGTGCTCCTCTTTCGTAGAGTATAAGTAAATTATACTCGCAAAATCGGGCTTTGTCAACACGGGAATTATTTCAAATCCCTGTTTGCGGGTGAGTCGAGGTTTTTACCGTTCTCATCAAAGCGCGAGCCGTGACAGGGGCAATCCCACGTATGCTCTGCCTTGTTCCATTTCAGCGCACAGCCGAGGTGCGGGCAGCGGGGTGCTGTGGGAGTTAAAAGATTTTTTGCACTCTCGAGTGCGTTTATGAAAAGCTGGGGCTTTAGAATACTGCGCGAGGGAGAAAAAACGTTGGCATAGTCGTTTTTCCTGCCGAGTATTTCGTCGGCAATTATAGTTGCCGCGACCATTGAGCCGCTCATTCCCCATTTGTTAAATCCGGTCGCAGCATAGAGGGCGTGCGTCGATTTTGAGTATTTTCCTATATACGGCACACCGTCAAGGGTTATGCAGTCCTGCGTCGCGAAGCGGTAAAGCTCGTGTGAGCTTGGGTAGTGCTCCTTGGCAAAGTTCGAAAGATAGGAGTAGCTACCACCCTGCTTGCCGGTGCGGTGTCCGCCGCCGCCGAGCAAGAGGACGTCTCCGTAATCTCTCATCGACAGTCCGTGCCCCGACTCGTCAACGTACATGCCGCCCGGTATCCTTGCGCCCTCAAGGGCGAGCACGTAGGAGCGGTGCTGGTACATTTTTAGAAAATACAGCCCACGTCGGTCAATAAAAGGGAAGTGACTCGCGATAATTACGCTGTCTGCCCTTACAGTGCCGTGATTTGTGATTACCCTGCCGTCCTCGACGTCTCGGACGTGGGTGTTCTCGCGGATATTGAGCCCTATTGCAATTTTCGAGAGAAATTTGAGCGGATTGAACTGGGCTTCATCCTTCACCCTCACGCCTCCGAGGGTGGCGATGGGGAGAGGCAAATCATCTATAAGCGCCACCCGTGTGTCGAATTTTGCGAGTGCTGCCGCCTCATACTCAAGTCTTTTGCGGTCTGTGAGTGAATAAACTACGTTGTCGCGCACCTCGTAATCACAGTCGATTTTTTTGCACATTTCCCGATATTTCTCGGTAGCCTCTCTGTTGGCAAGATAATAGCCCTCCGCCTTGTCGATACCGAAATTCTCTATAAGCCTTGAGTAAATCAAGCCGTGCTGGAGCGTGATTTTACCCGTCGTACATGCGGTAGTACCGCTGCATATTCTATTCTTTTCAAGCACAAGGCAGCGAACGCCGCCCTCGGTGAGAAAATGTGCCGTTAGAAGCCCTGCAATTCCGCCCCCCACAATCACCGCGTCGTATTTTTCATCACCCTTAAGCTCGGGAAAGCTTGGTAGCTTTGTTGACGCCTGCCATATTGACCTCATAGAAAACACCTCACAATTAAACTCTGTGGCTTATTTTTATCAGGTGCGGTTTTTTTATACTCGCTCCGCACCCGTGCAGCGCTTTTCCACTAAAAAGTCTGCAAATTGTTATAAAGCAGATAAGAAATGCATATGTTGTAAAAAACACCTTGGAGGTTCTTATGTGGGAAAGGATAAAGCCGTATCTTAAAATTTATATCATCGCTATTGCGATACCGATAGGAGTTGGACTTTTGTCGGCTTTGTTTACTAAAGATAATATGGGAATTTATTCCGAGATCGAAACGCCGCCACTCTCGCCGCCCTCGTGGCTGTTTCCAATTGCTTGGACTCTGCTTTACGCGCTTATGGGCGTCAGCTCCGCGCTCGTCTACATTAACCGCGGTATAAATCCCGAGGCGGCAAGAGCAGGGCTTACTCACTATGCGATAAGCCTCGTTGTGAATTTCGCGTGGAGCATTATCTTCTTCAACGTGCGAGCCTTCACGCTCGCGTTCGTGTGGCTGCTTTTGCTGCTTTATCTGATAATACGCACGGTGCTTTCCTACCGAAAGGTCAGTCCCCTTGCGGCATATCTTCAAATACCGTATATTATCTGGGTAGCCTTTGCGGGATATCTCAATGCAGGCATAGTTCTGCTTAATTAAGGATTCAAAAAGCGTGCCTCCTGTAGATGGCACGCTTTTTGTTATGCAAAACAAAAAAATGACGGGCGTGTGGCAAAACGGTTCAGATTTCTTAGGACGCGTGCGCTTTTTTTTGAATTACAGCGAAAATGTTTACAAAAAAATCACAAAACTCTTGAAAAACGCACGGGTCGGTGTTATAATGAAATTAGAGAGATGATTTTTCATCTTGAACTTAAAGATTAAAACAAAAATACAAAGGAGCAAAACCATGAAGAAAAGAAGATCCATTATTGCCCTCTTCCTCGTTGTGGCAGTACTCACAATCGGTATCGGATATGCAAATCTTTCCGACACCCTGTCCATCGCGTCCGAGGCATCTATCAAGACATTTGACGAGTACGTTTATTTTAAGTCGTGCTCTACAAACGACGAGACTCGTGCTACCGCTG
Source organism: Eubacteriales bacterium (assembly GCA_045657165.1). Taxonomy (GTDB): domain Bacteria; phylum Bacillota; class Clostridia; order Oscillospirales; family CAG-272; genus UBA1740. Next base: position 10,010 of record JAZOSP010000022.1, on the reverse strand, counting down.
AGATTATCGCCGATAACAACGACACGGCGAAGGTTACCGTAACCGAGGAAATGCACAAGGGTGATTCCGTTGCGCTTACCTTCGTTATCGAGAACGTTTATTCAAAGTCAGTTGACGTCAGCCTTACCTTTAATGAGAGAAATGATAACTTTACCTTCTCTCCCGAGTGGAGCAGCACGGTTATTGAGCCTGACGGTACGGTAACTCTTACGCTTACTCTCAATCTTATTTCGGTTCCCACGGAGTCAATCTCCGGTTCGATATTCTCGGTAACCATCAACGCAGTAGGCAGAAACTCTTAAAACGCGGCTTTGCGCCCGCCGAGTAGCCTAAGGAAAGGAGGACAGAAAAGTGACACAGGATAAAAGAATTACATATTCGCTCTCTGTCATTTTGCTTGTCCTCCTCTCGCTCTCGCTTTTCGTTCCGGGCAACGGCGCAAGGTATTCTGCCGCAGGGGTTCTTTTTGCGGGCGTGATAGTCCTCTCCTGCCTTTTGAAAAAGCGCAGGATACTTTCAATTTATAAGGGACAGGTTGCATTCCTCGTTGCCGTGACGGCGGTCCTTTATCTGACTCTCTATTATCTCTCGGGATTTGCTTTCGGATTTTATTATTCTGAAAACGGGCTGTCACTTGAGAGCGTTCTCATCTACGTAATCCCCATTACCTTTATAATCGTTTCGGTTGAAATCATAAGATACGTTCTTTTATCGCAAGAGGGCAAGGCGGTAGAAGTTCTGGTATATATTACCTCGGTTATTGCCGAGGTGCTGATATATACGGGACTTTCGGGAAGGCTTGTTTTCAAGAGCTTTCTTGACCTTGTCGGCATGACCATTTTGCCGGCTCTTGTAGCAAATCTCGTATTTAACTACCTATCCTCAAGATACGGACCGTATCCGTGCATAGCGTATAGGCTCGTAACGACCCTGTATTCCTACTTTATTTGGTTCGTGCCTGCAACGCCCGACGCGCTCTATTCGCTATCAAGGCTGCTCGTGCCACTGTTTATTCTTTGGTTCGTTGATACGCTTTACGAGCGAAAGAGAGGCTACGCGTCGCGACGGAGAAGCATATTTTCCTACGTCTCGGCGGCGGTTGCGGTTTTGCTTATGATTTCAAGCGTAATGCTTATTTCCTGTCGCTTTTCTCACGGCGTTATAGTAATTGCCACGGAGAGCATGACGGGCGAGATAAATAAGGGCGACGCAGTAATTTACGAAAGCTACGGCGGCGCTCCGATATCAGTCGGGCAGGTAATCGTGTTCGATAAGAACGGCGCGATGATAGTGCACCGCGTTATAAAAATTGAGCGAATCAACGGAGAAAACAGGTACTATACCAAGGGCGACGCAAACGACGGTGCCGACGAGGGCTACGTTGTCGAATCTGATATTGTCGGCACGGTTGCCGCAAGACTGCCGTGCGTCGGCTACCCGACGGTATGGTTAAACGAGGCATTTAAGTAATTTTGGGCGATTGCCCTTGCAGTTTTATGCTCGCACAGGGTGCGGCGGAATGGAGGCTGTTATGTCGGAGGCTGAAAGAAGACGACGACTTAATTACAAGAAAAACAGGAAGAAGTGGATAACCGCCGGAGCAGCGGTTATTGCGGTCCTCATATTATTTACCGTTTTGTGCGCTGCGACCTACCACAGACTTGATAGTGACTACTACGTTGAGTATACCGAGCACGGTGACGTTGATTACACGGTTCAGCTTTTGCCGAACGACTTTCTTGACGAGTGGCAGGAGCCCGGTCAGTCGTACGTGTCAGCGCTTATGAAGAGCGTGCTCGCTGATTTTGAGTACGAGCTTAAGATGGAAGCACCCGACGTTCAGTACGAGTATGCGTACGAGGTTGTGGCAGAGGTGCTGGTTACCGACAACCGCACGGGTAACGCGCTTTTTAGCCCCACCTACGAGCTTTTGCCAAAGCAGCGCCTCGGCGAGAGCAGCAATAACCGACTGAAAATCGAAGAGCAGGTGAGCATTGATTACGCAAGGTACAACGAGCTTGCGGGCAAATTTATAAGCACTTACAATCTTACGGGTGTTACGGGCACTCTTAACGTACGAATGAACGTTGAGGTTATCGGCTCGTCGTCGCTGTTTGAGGAAAGCAGCGAGAACGAGTATTTCGTAGCTCTGCGTATCCCACTTGCAACGAGAATGGTTGATATCGTTTCTACCTCGACCGTACCAAGCGGTGCTAACAAGGTGCTTGCTTACAAGAACGCAGTAAATCAGGATATCTTCAAAATTGCATTCTGGGTATCGGCGCCCATGGACCTTTTGCTCGGCTTGATTCTCGTAGCGTTCATTTATCTCACGAGAAACCACGATATTAACTATACCATAAAGGTTAACAGACTCGTATCGAATTATAAGTCCTACATACAGAAGATAAACAACCCGTTTGATACCGAGGGTTATCAGCTTCTTGCGGTTGACACGTTTGCCGAAATGCTCGGGATACGTGACACCATTCAGTCGCCCATTCTTATGAATGAGAACGAGGATAAAACCTGCACGCGCTTCCTTATTCCCACGAATACCAAGATTTTATACGTCTACGAAATCAAGGTAGACGATTATGATGAAATTTACGGCACGCACGACGAGGTGAGTGATATAGAGGCTACGGAATTGCCGAAGGTCACCCCCACGGTGATAGAGCTGCCATGTGAGAGTGCGGAGCCGGTTATCGACACAGCGCTCTCATGCGAGGCAGAGGAGAGTGTCACCGAAGAGCTCTCTCCCGCGGCAGAGGAGCCCGAGCTCACGATAGAGATAGTTGAGATGCCAGATGGCGGCGTAGATGAGCTTATACCTCCACCCGTGTGCGAAAAAACCGAGTTTATACCCGAGCCCGAGATAACCCGCGAAGAGCCAGATACAGTTGTGGCAGACGAGTCGCCCGTTGCCGTTGAGCCTGCTCCCGAGTCCTTATTTGCCGCGGCAGACGGCGAGGAGGATTCCGAGCTCTCCGAGAATACGAGACTCATCGACGGTCACGTGGTTCACGTGCGCTACAGAACCTCCTTTACCTCAAGACTTATTCAGGCAGAGCCTGCTGTGAAGGAATATTACAGCACGGTTAAAAATCAGCTGCTCTTCTACAAGGGCGTCAAGGCGCGCACGAGCTGGAATTTCGAGTCCTTCAAGAAGGGCAGAATACAGTGCGCGAAGCTCAACGTCAAGGGCTCAAGCCTGCTTGTATACCTCGCGCTTGACCCGAAGGAATACAACGCCAACAAGTATTATTTCACCGACGTTTCGGATAAGCCGAAGCTCTCCGACGTTCCAATGCTCCTTAAGGTAAAGAGCGAACGCTCGCTCAAATACGCGCTCGAGCTTATTGCCATAATGATGGAGAAGGCGGAGATAGAGCTTGTCGGCGGTGCGGCTGCGAATTACCGCCTGCCTTACGAGTCGACCGAGGCGCTGATTGCACGCGACCTTATCAAGGTTATTTTACCCGGCGGTGCCGTGCTTCACGAGCATTCGGTTATCGCGCGAGTTGATATTGACGAGCTTCTGCGCGATAAAAGGTCGGAGGGTGTAAAGGAATCCGTCAGCGAGACCGTTGACGCTTTTCCCGAGCACGAGCAGACGCTTGAGGAAGCGATAAGCGAGGCTATGGACACACCCGACGTCGAGCTTTCGGAGGTTGATTTCGTAGACGAGATAGACGAGGTCTACGAGGAAAGCGAGGAGAAGCCGGGCGTTGAGGTTATAGGCGTCGTATGGCCCGAGCGCGCGCACAAAAACAAAATTTACCGCTATGACCCGAACGGCGAGCCGGTTTATGACGGCGACGTCGTTTTAGTTCCCACAAATGATGCCTCGAGGCAGAGAGAGGTCATACGCAAGGCTGCCGTAGCGCACGGCAACCACAAGATTGACCCCGAGCAGCTTCATCATCCCCTGAAGAAGATAATCAGCGTTGTAAAGCGCAAGGTTGAAGAAGCCCTTACGTCTGACTGACGGCAAAAATAAAAAGAAAAGGAGAGTGAGTGTCGATGAAAGCATTAAAAATTGTTATCGCCGCCTTGCTCTCCGTTTCCTTTTGCTTCGTTTGCATAGGCTATGCAAATCTCACCGACACGCTCACCGTCTTGTCTGACGCAAGCATTAGCGTGCAAAAGAACGTGTATATCAGCGAGGCGAACGTCGATAACGCGGCAGGCGTTACGGTCAACGGATATCTTGCTACCACGCTTAATTCGACCGTAACCTTAGGGGCAAGCGGCAGCTCGTCTGTCAGCTTTGATATACATTTGTACAATAATTCGCCCTACGTTTACGTTTTTGAAACGACCGAATATATCGAGGAAGCGTACGACAACCCGAATATAGTATTTTCTCTCTCGGGGCTCGTGCCCGGGCAGTCGATTGTCTCGTACTCTTATCTGACCTTTAACATTACCTTCTCCTATAAAAATTCCACACCGGCAGCCTCTCGCATCTTGAACTCGGTCCTCAATTTCAAGTTCGTGCTTGACAGTGAGTATATTCCCGAGGCGGCGGTCGACGGCGCGGTTGAGAAATTCGAGGAAATACTCAACACCAAGTCTGATTTCGATACCCTCATTACTCATATGGAAAATGAGGCGGCAAACAACAACAGAAACGAAACCTACGTGGGTAACGTGGTAGGTGCGGGCGACGGTGATACCAAGTTCTTAAACGGACTGTTTTCCGATGAGGACGGCGACAGCAAGCTCACCCTTGAAATAAAGGGCGAAAAGACTAACGTTACAGCTATGATAAAGCGTGAAAATCTTGACGGCAACACCGCGACGGGTGATGACTCGGGTAACGAGATGACGATTTACCTGACCGCCGACGATTTGTCGGGTAGAAATTGGTGGTCGCCGGGCGAGGTTACGGTTTACGCTGTGGTTTATACGAAGACCGCGGACGGCAAGTGGGTACAGCTCTCCGAAATGCTCGAGGGTAAGGCAACCGCAAACAACTATGCGGGCAGCTGGTTTGGCGAGGTCAACTCCTTCAACACCGACACGTGGGAGTCAACCGCCGTGCATTACGGCGTAGCCGCCGGCGCAAGCATTGAAACCATCGTAGCCGCGATAAAGGAGTAACCCTAAAAAAACAAAAATCCGAGGACCTAAAATCCTCGGATTTTTGTTAAGAGACTTACTAAGCAATTTGGACATGTACGCTTTAATTGTTGTTTTCCTCGAGCCAATTCGTATACGTTGTCATTATACTGTTTATCGTAGCTTTATCAGAGATAGTGTATCCATTATCACCGCCATACGTCGCTTCACCTGAATGTGCCCATGTTTCTGTGTTGAAGGAGTCACATTCTACACCAGAGGAGATCGTTGCATAATACGTATTCGTATTAGCTTTTCCTTTGTACATATCCCCGTATTGACTCCAAGTACCACTTGAATCCTTGACGTAAACTATCGCATAAACCGTCACTGTGACAGTACTACTTGAACCAAATCTACCCGTAGTGCCGGTAATGGTGTCAGGTGTGATATAGAGAATCATTTCATCAGTGTTTGTGATATCGTTGTAATTAACTATATCCTTTTGCTTTATCATTACCGTGCATTCTTTGCCTTCCTCACCGATAACATAGTTTAAGGTTTCTCCAAATACCTCTTCTATGAGTGAAGAATCAGTTGTGCCTGAGCCCGCTACGTTTCCTACATAGTCATCAGACGTTTTATAGCTACCGCCAAAAATGCTTCCTTGCTCTTTCATAGCTGATTCGATTTTATCGAGAGTGGTCTGTCCGTTTTCATCTGGGGTTTTGTCGTTAAGTGCGCCCAGCAATGCGTTAGCCGCGCTGTTGACCACTACCTCGGGCGAGGTATAACCAAACTTGAACATAAAGTTTGCGCTCACCGAACTGGGAGTGGAGGCCGTTTTGGTCAGGGTGAGAGTAATGCCTGATCTCACAGTCGACGCTTCTATTCCGTCTCCGTCTCTGTTATCGTTGGCTTTACGTATTTCGGCATCGATACCGTCGTACGAGATATTAAATTCCTCGAGAGAGGTACTGTCAACTCCTCTGGGGGTGGTTTGTATTGCTTCACTGTTGATACTAACGAGCTCTCCGGTTCCTATTTGCACCTGAAGCTCCTTGAAAACAAAGGTGTCTTCGAGGTCGCCGACCTTGAAATTATTCTTTATGGAAAGCGTGATTTCTATAGTGTCGGTGCCGGTGAAATCAAGCGTGGTAAAGAGGTGCGCCGCAGGGTTTGCAACGTCCTCTGAGCCAAGGCGGTAGCGGAGCGAGGTAGCCCCGGCATTGCCTGAGGTAACAGAAGCCGAGGACGTATAAAGTATTGATGGCTCAATCCACGTTGCACTTACGTCTGCCCCGACCGTCAGGGTATCGGTGAGGGAAGCGTAGCCCACTCCAAGAAAAGAAATAAGGAGAAGGAGCGCGCTTACAATAAAGACGTTAAAGCTTTTCATAAGTTTACTCCTCCTCCAAATAATTAATCTGCCGACAGAGCGCTTTCAATCTTTCGTCTGACCACGCCGATAATCTTCTTTAACGGGTGGGTCAGCTTTTCGCTCTCGAGCTTGTAGTTTCCGCGTGCAACCGCGGCTTTTCTTATTACGTCCTTTTGCCTTGCTATGTCGCGAGTAGGCACGAGGACTACGTCACCCTCGGAGAGTGTCTCTCCGTTCGGGTCGTATTTGTAGACCTTGTTTTTTGATTTTCTCTCGGGCCAAACGACGCCTATAACCTCGACGCCTGTCTCGGGCTCGGTTTCGGCTTCCTCGGGCACGGGCTCGACGTAGCTTATCTCCTCGAGAATCGGTGTAGGTGCTACTATCGCCTCGTTGAGATCGTCTTTTGATACGTCGTCGGTGAGAATTTTAACGTCGTAATCCTCGGTGGTATTAACAGGCTCGGGAATGGGTTCCTCTGCAACAGGCTCGGTAACTTCTTCCACTGTGAGAGGCTCGGGAATAGCTTCCTCAATCTCAGGCTCGGGAGTAGCGTCCTCGCCAACCGCTTCAACCATCTCGCGAACCACCTCGGCGGTGTGTTGAGTCTCCTTCAGAGTTTCCTCTGCAACCTCGGCTAACTGCTTGGCTTCCTCGGCGGTTTCCCTTGCCTCGTCGGCGTAGCTCTCGGTTGGCTGCCCGTCGGTATCAGCCTCTGCGCGTGCGTCGCGAAGCAGCTGCGATACGTCAAGCCTTTCGGTGTGAGCACCTGCGGGGAGCTTCGTTCCTGCAGGCAGAAGCACCTTTATAAGGTCGCGGCGAATCAGCTCCTCGGTAGTTTCGTACGGCGGGCAATAATTCACGTTGCCGACGTCGCCCTGCGGTATTCCGAGCTTTTTCATACACTCGTCTATAAGCTCGCGCGCAAGCCTTACGGTGAGGTCGCTCTTTATCTTTATGAGCATTGGTGTATTTGCTACCTTCACTCTGTCCTTCACACTGCGGAAGCGGTATTTCTCCGCGTCGTAGTCATCGGGGTCGAGTGCAAGATAGAGGTGAACGTACGTGCCCTTGACGTCAAGACGCGCACAGTTCGTGCCGCCCTTTTTGTAGGTCTCAAAGTTTAGGCTGGTCTTAGCCTTCATGCCCTCAAAGGAGAGCAGGTAGTTTTTAATAAGCGAGTAGCGTTCCTTTACGTTGTCTGCCGCCTGTATAAGCCTCGATGTGAACGAGGTTCTGTATCTGAGCGCGACAACGGTTGTGTCGGGCGCCGTCTCTGCGGTAGTCTCCACGGGTTCTTCGACGGGTTCCTTGATGGGTTCCTCGGCGATTGCCTCGACAGGCTCCTCGACTGTTGCCTCGACAGGCTCCTCGACGATTTCCTCGACGGGCTCCTCGACGATTTCCTCGGCGGGCTCCTCGACGATTTCCTCGGCGGGCTCCTCGACGATTTCCTCGGCAGGCTCCTCGGCGATTGCCTCGGCAGGCTCCTCGACTATTGCCTCGGCAGGCTCCTCGGCGATTGCCTCGGCAGGCTCCTCGACGATTACCTCGGCAGGCTCTTCTGCGATTACCTCGGCAGGCTCCTCGACGATTACCTCGGCGGGCTCCTCGGCGATTTCCTCAGCGGGCACATCTTCGGGCTCTTCAATAATTTCTATGCTTATTTGGGGCTCGACGTATTTCTCGAGGACGGGTGCTGCTTCCGCTACCTCGACGTCAGGCTGCTCGTGTGCGGTGTCTGCCTCTCCATCATAGTCAAGCGAGATGACGACGGGCGCTGCCTTCTCAAAGGGCTCACCGCCGTCAGGTGTGCCATCTTCACCTGCGCCGCCGTATATTTCGTCGTAGTTGTCTACCTTAATTTCATAAAGATAGAGCATACGGGTCGCGGTGGGGATTATAAACACCGTTCTCGTTTCATCCTCGTTCTCGTTCATAAGAATGGGGGATTGAAGCGTATCTCTTATGGAAAGCATATCAGTGAAGCTGTCGACACAGAGCAGCTGATAGCCTTCGGTGTCAAATTCATTGCTTATTATCTGAATGTACGACCTATACGCGTTCAGGATACGCTTAACCTTGATAGAGTAGTTGATATCGTGGTTGCGTGTGATGAATATGAACACTATAAGAAGCGCGATAATAAGCAGTGCTACGCCTCCGCTTGAGAGCGAGGCGGTTAAGAAGCCGTTCTTCGCCGAGCTCGCATTCTCGGAAACGAGAAGCTTTGCAGCACCGGGCGCGGTCTTTCTGATTTCGATGTTGACGGTTTTTTGCGTGAGGGGCATAACCATCTCGGATACGTAGCGCGTGCTTCCGCGGCAGTCGAGCGCCTCCTCGGTTATGGTAACGTCCGTCGTCATTTGAACTGTCAAGCGCGAGGTAACGTTTCCAATACCCCACGTTGTGACAAAGCTTTTCGCGATATCGTTATACTTTTGGAAGTCAATATCGACCTTCTCGTTTATCGCTACACGGGTGCCTGCCACAGCCTCAGCCGATTCCGCGCTTTTAAGAACGAAGGGCTTAACCAAAAGCTGCTTTCCCGTGCTGTTGTCGATTACCTCGACCGTCGCAACAACCGAATATGCGTACTCGTATTTTGCGCTCTCGGAGTCGGCGCTCGCCGTGTAGCTGAAATCTGCTACTATATTATCTATGAGCGCTGTAACGTAGGAATACCCCTCGCCTATGCTGTCCTCGTCGTAGGAATCGTTTGGCAGAAGCTCTACCTCATAATTAATATTTCCGTTTTCGGCGTATGGAATTTCGTAGGTGTCGGCAATTCGCAGGTATGTAATGAAGAAGATAGAAGCAAGCAACACGAACAGGGCTGCGGCAGCAGTCTGGATTATAATCCATTTATTTCGGTTGCGCTTGTAATTTTTTCTTCTGCGTCTTTCACTCTCAGACAAATTCTCATTCTCCTTCCTCATTGTTGATTTCAAATATATTTTGTAGCCACACGGTAGGATAGCCTACGTATGGAATTTTTAGCTTTACAATACCGATAATGTCACTGTCGGTTCTGTAACCCGGGTCGGCGTCCTCGTTGGCGTCGCCCTTGGTTGTGTAACGGTTCTCACCGTCGATATTTTCCTTTTTTATTACTCGATGGATTATTTTCGAGCCGTTTCGGTTAAAAACAATGACGTCAGACACGTCAATTTCCTCGTCCCCGTAGCTTTCGTATACGGCAACGTCGCCGACGCTGAGCTCGCCTGTCATACTGTCAGAGCCGATGACGAGCGCCCCAAACCTGAATTGGCAGGACACCACGGCAATGACGAAAAGCAGGGCGGCAGATGAGAGGGAAAGGGCGACGGCGGCAAAGCCGCGACTCCTCTTTCTCGCAATTTTCGGCTTCTTCTCATAGAGCGCGTCTATGAAGAGATAGATGACGACGGGAAGTGCGGTTTTTATAACGACTTGCAAGACGTCGTTCATCTTTGGTAGCATTGGAATGAAGTAAATGTAAAGAATTGTTATCAATCTGAACGAAATTATGGGCTTTATGCCATATCTTCGTGTCAGGTAGTTGTATAAAAGAGCTGCGCAT
>JAZOSP010000021.1:0-32557 GCA_045657165.1 Eubacteriales bacterium | reverse complement strand
TTGGAGGCGCCACCCGGATTCGGACCGGGGGTAGAGGTGTTGCAGACCTTTGCCTTACCACTTGGCTATGGCGCCGTGTTTTATCGTGCTATAATATTATAGCAGAGGGATTTCGTTTTGTCAAGGGATTTTCGAACTTTTAGAAAAGTTTTTGGAAGGGGAAGGCACTCTCCGTCAAAATCAGTTTATGCGAGTGGGAAATTTTGTGTGCGCGGCGGTGCTTGTAGGGCGGGGGCTTGCTCCCGCCGTTGTGTTTTTCAAGAGAAAGCGTGATTAGTAGTATTTTGCTTTCGCAAAAAACTACCGCAGTATTTCCACTTTGGTGTGGAAATACTGCCTAACAAAATCCCAAAAGGGATTTTGACGCCGAGTCGCTTTGGTGCGACACGGCTTGGGGGCTATCTCCGCTTGGTGCGGAGAAGTCCCGTAATAAAGCGACAAAAAAAGAAAGACACCCGGATATGGTTGTACCCTAAAGGACAGTTTTACCTACCGGCACAAAAACAGAAACCGCGTATTGATTTTCTGCGGTTTTTGTGCTATAATATAAGTAGGGACTAAACCTGATTCATTTGTTAAATAAAAGCGAAACTTGAATAAATTGGACAGATAAATAAGATTTTGTTGAATGGAGTTATTTACTATGGAAAAAGCATTTATGTGTAGCCTATGTCATAACGGCATATTAGGCGGGACTTTATGTCTTGACGAAAAATCGGTTACTTATAGGACTAATAAACTCACCGTAGATAAAGTATACAGGAATCTTATATTACCGATTGAAGAAATTGCAGAGCTTACATGGAAATGGGTTGTTTTCCCGATTGCAACATTCCATATGAAAAACGGAGAAAAATACAGAATTCTTATATTTAACAAACATCGTTTCAAAAAATGGTTTCAAAAGTATCGTATACAATAAGAAATAAACAAATTCCAATTTGTAGAGAAATATTGGAATGCCAAGCGACAAAAGCCTCCCTTGTGTAAAGGGAGGTGGCACGGCTTGCCGTGACGGAGGGATTGTAAAGGTTATATTTTCTATAAAACAATCCCTCAGCCGCCTTTGGCGTCAGCTCCCTTTGCACAAGGGAGCCTTTTCTTTTGTTCATCTATGACTTGTCAATTTTCCTGACAAGCACTGCATTTGTGACAACAAATGCAAAATACGGCATACCCCTTTCGAGATATGCCGTGTTTTGCAAAACTGTCCTTTAGGGTACAACCCTATGGATGTCTTTCTTTTTTTGGAGCGGATTACGGGGCTCGAACCCGCCACCTCCACCTTGGCAAGGTGGCGCTCTACCAAATGAGCTAAATCCGCATATGGTGCCTCCGGTCGGAATCGAACCAACGACACAGGGATTTTCAGTCCCTTGCTCTACCAACTGAGCTACAGAGGCGTATCGGGTGGCGACTCGGATGGGGCTCGAACCCACGACCTCTAGCGTGACAGGCTAGCGCTCTAACCAACTGAGCTACCAAGCCATCCCGATAAAAGAGTTCAAAGAACTCTTGGTGGAAAGTACATGGGCTCAGCAAACGCACCTTTCGGCGCTTATTGCCGCAAACGCACCTTTCGGCGCTTATTGCCGCAAACGCATCGTGCGATGCTTATTGCCTAAGGTTCGAGCCGACATAATCTGCTCTAACCGCTATCCCACGTATTTTCTTGGTGGAAAGTACAGGGCTCGAACCTGTGACCCTCTGCTTGTAAGGCAGATGCTCTCCCAACTGAGCTAACCTTCCGTAGAATGCTTTAATATTATATCAAAGCAAAACTTGTTTGTCAAGTACTTTTTATAAAAAAATTATAGAAAAATTAAAATCAGCCCAAAAGTGCTCCTGCGACCGCACATGCGCGCCCTTGTGGGCGCGCACCTTAAGCCATAGTTTTATAACGACTCGATAGCAAAAACTACCTGCTCCTCTGCCTCAATGATTTTCGAAACCTCGTCGGGCGAGTATTTTAATTCGTCGTTATATACGTTTGCCTCAATTCCCACGTTGCCCGCCGTACCGGAACGCGGAGTAGTTACCTGAACGTCGCTTACCTTAAAGCTATCCTCGAGAAAGTCAATGGTCTCTCGCACCTGCGAGTCCGACCTTATCTCAACGTAAATGCCAAAGCGGCGGTACTTTTTGTTAATCGTGTATTCGAGTCTGTGAACGACCGTAATCGTGAGAATTGCACAGGTTGCCGCGATAAGCGCGCCCTCGTAAAAGCCTGCACCGAGCGCAATGCCTATTGCTGCAGCACACCAAAGTCCTGCCGCGGTGGTAAGACCGGTTATCTGGAATCTTCCTTTAATAAGTATAGTGCCTACACCGAGAAATCCTATGCCCGAAACAACCTGTGCCGCAACGCGCAAGGGGTCGGAGTTAAGACCGAGTCCGGACATCTCCGAGAGTCCGTAAAAGCCTATCATAGTCGAAAGAGTAGCACCGAGGCAGACGAGTATGTGAGTTCTCATTCCTGCCGCGCGCCCCTGCTTTCCGCGCTCTATTCCTATAATTCCGCCAATAACCATAGCAAGAACTAGGCGGATTGCGACGGTGACAATATTGAGCGAACGAAGGTACAGCATAATTTCATTCATAAAAATCATTCCGCTCCTTTCAGAAAATCGGTAAATGAATACTCATTATATCACCGTTTTTACAAAAAGTCAAGGGCAAAAGGCTTTCACAATACCTCTTTCTTGACAAAACAGATTAATTATTATATAATTGATATACAAAATCTTAACTTAGATTTAACCTTTATAACATTGCATATTTGACCTTTTTCGGCTATAATAGCCGTGAGGGATAAAACTTTCGGAGGAGCTTATGATAACCTTTGAGGATGTAAAAAATAACGAGGCTATAAAAACCTATATAAGTGCGGCAGACGCGTCGCTTTCCGTCCTCGGCTATACCGAGCATAGCTTTGCTCACGTGGGCAAGGTGTCGGCAGGTGCTGCCGAAATACTCGAGGCTGTCGGGGCTGACGAGCATACGGTTGAGCTTGGGCGCATAGCGGGATATATGCACGATATAGGTAATCTCGTCAACCGAATCGAGCACTCTCAAAGCGGTGCGGTGATGGCGTTCAGGATTCTTGACAATATGGGAATGCCGCCTGAGGATATCGCGACCGTGGTTACCGCAATAGGCAATCACGACGAGGGCACGGGCGTGCCTGTAAGTCCGGTTGCCGCGGCGCTCATTTTAGCCGATAAATCCGACGTGCGGCGCACCCGTGTGAGAAATTCCGACTTTTCTACCTTTGATATACACGACAGAGTTAACTATTCGGTCGAGTCCTCGAGGCTTGAAATCGAGGAGGACGGCAAGACCATCAGGCTCTCTATAAAAATCGATACAGAGATAAGCTCGCTTATAGATTATTTTGAGATATTTCTCGGGCGAATGGCACTCTGCCGTCGCGCGGCAGACACGCTCGGGCTTGTGTTCAGGCTTACGATAAACGACCAGAGCTTTATATGAGGTGACAGATGATTTATATACTTGAGGACGACGAGAGCATAAGAGAGCTTATATCCTACTCACTCAACAAAACGGGAAGCGCAGCTGTGGGCTTCGGCTTGCCGAGTGCCTTTTTCGAGGCGGTGGAGCGTGAGATACCCGAGCTTGTTTTGCTTGATATTATGCTACCCGAGGAGGACGGACTTTCCGTGCTCGCGCGGCTGCGTGCGAAGGGCGCAACCGCAAATATCCCTGTAATAATGCTGACGGCGCGTGGCTCGGAGTTTGATAAGGTCATGGCACTCGACTCGGGTGCTGACGATTACGTCACCAAGCCCTTTGGTGTAATGGAGCTTGTCGCACGCGTCAAGGCGGTGCTCAGGCGTAGCAATACAGCACGTCAAAACGGGCAAAAGCTCTACACGGCCCCCGGTATATCGGTTTCCACCTCAAAGCACGAGGTCACCGTTGACGGTGAGCCTGTAGCCCTTACGGTGAAGGAATTCTCGCTTCTGTGCTTGCTTCTTGAAAACTCGGACACGGTGCTCGGGCGTGACAGAATTTTAAGAGAGGTGTGGGGCTACGATTTTGACGGTGAGAACCGCACGGTTGACGTACATATACGAACGCTCCGTCAGAAGCTTGGAGCTCGAGGAGACGTTATTGAGACCGTTCGAGGCGTTGGCTACAAGATTGCAGGGGACACTTAAATGACGGGTAAAATTTTCAAGAGCATATTCCTTTCGGCAATTGCCGTTTTTATCCTGAGCTTCGCTATGGCGTGCGCCTTCTCCTACAGCTACTATGGCTCCGAGGTCGAGCGCGAGCTTGGACGCGAGGCGGAGTACGTCAAGGTTGGTATCGAGTCCTTTGGTCATGATTACCTCTATGAGCTTGACGTTGACGGGGTCAGAATAACGCATATAGCCGCCGACGGAAAGGTCATTTTCGACACACGGGTGCCGGGCGAGAATATCGCAGAGGTGGAAAACCACCTCGAGCGCGAGGAGGTCAGAGAAGCGCTTCTCTACGGAGAGGGAACAGCCACGCGATACTCATCAACGCTCTCGGAGCGCACGGTGTATTATGCGGTGCTTTGCGAGGACGGCACGGTTTTGCGAGTCGCAGCAGCTCACTCGACGGCATTTGCAATGCTCTTGGAGCTTATACGGGCGGCGCTGATAATCTTCCTTATCGTAACCCTGCTCGCATTTCTCGCGGCAAAGCAGCTCTCGAAAAGCATAGTCAGACCCATAAATGAAATAGACCTCGAGCACCCAGAGAGTGCAAAGGTTTACGACGAGCTGAAGCCGATGATGGAAAAGCTCACCTCGCAGAATCTGAAAATATCGCGCCATCTCGGAGAGCTTCAGACAAAGCAAAACGAGTTTACGTCGATAACCTCGAACATGAGCGAGGGAATGGTGATTATAAACTCAAGAACCATGGTTCTTTCTTGTAACGACGCTGCCAAGAGGATACTCGGCGTCACCGATGAGCTGCCTAAAAGCGTGCTGTCCCTCCGTGACAGTGAGAGCTTTAGGGCCGCCGTGGGAGCAGCGCTCTCAGGGGAGAACGGGTACGATACAATAACCACAGAGGACAAGCATTACAGTGTCATAGTGACACCCGTCTTGAATGAGGGAATGCCGGAGGGCGCTGTTGTCGTGATAATTGACGACACAGAAAAGGAGAGGCGAGAGGCGTTGCGCCGCGAGTTCACCTCTAACGTATCCCATGAGCTCAAAACCCCTCTGACCTCGATATCCGGCTTTGCCGAGCTTATCCGCTGCGGTATGGCAGAGGGTGAGGAGGCGAGGCATTTTGCAGGGAATATACACAAGGAGGCGGCTCGCCTCATAACGCTTGTCGGAGATATAATCCGTCTTACCCAGCTTGACGGGGGAGAGATACCCTACGATGAGCTTGGTGTTCCTCTCCTTGACGTCGCAGAGGAGGTCGTGGGAAGGTTAGAAAACGTTGCCGAGGCAGAGAATATCACGCTTTCGGTTACGGGAGATGCAGTTACCGTGCCCGGTAACCGTATAATCGTTGAGGAAATGATATATAACCTTTGTGACAACGCCATAAAGTATAATAAGCCCGGCGGATACGTACGCGTCAGCGTCGAGTCGCGCGACGGGGTGGCAAGGCTTTCGGTATCGGACAACGGCATAGGAATACCGCGAGATAAGCAGGACAGAGTCTTTGAACGCTTTTATCGGGTTGACAAGAGCCACTCACGCCTCGTTGGCGGCACGGGGCTTGGGCTCTCTATAGTTAAGCACTCGGCGGCGTATCACGGAGCTTCGGTTTCGCTTCGGAGTGTAGAAAACGTAGGAACAACGGTGTCTGTGGAATTTACAAAATGACAAATCTAAGGGATTATGCAAACAAAAGTTTGCATAATCCCTTTTGTTTTGCGCCCCGGTTAATAAAAACGGAGAGAGAAACTTTTGAAGAATTAAATCTATAAAAGGAGTTTACCTGCGTCTTTTGGGTTATAATATATATCATTCAACACAATCGCATTAAACAATATTTTGGAGGTTCATTAAAATGAACAAGACGAAAGGGAGGATAACTTCTCTTCTTCTCGCAGTTTGTATAATATTTTCTGCAACCCTTACACTTTCTTCCTGCGGCGGATATACCGTCGAAACATTTGATGGAAAGTATACCTATAACGACGCGGTTACCGTTCTTTCAACGAACTGGAATCCTCACACCTACCAAACCACAGATGAATCATATCCTATGGATTTTATTTCTATAGGTCTTTATTCCTTTATTTTTAACGACGAAATTAACCCCGTGGAGGGAAAAGAGCCCTACTCGGGTTATAGGATTGTTCCCGAGATGGCTGCTGAGCTTCCCATAGACGTTACTGAGGCTGTCAAGGCTGCCGATAATAATAAGTACGGTATTCCCGAGGGCGCAACGTCGGGCTACGCCTACACCATAAGGCTTAACCCCGACGCGAGGTGGGAAAACGGCGAGCCGATTAACGCTGACACCTACGTTTACTCGATGAAGGAGCTTCTTAATCCCAAGCTCATGAACTACCGCGCAACCGACTATTATTCTGGACAGCTTTGTATTGCGGGTGCTGAGCTGTATGCCAATCAGGGACGGACGGTTGATATCAGCATAAATAACGTTATCGCCAACGAATCTCTATCAGGACTTGACGCATTTCTTTCTAAGTATTCCCGTGCCCTCGCATACGTAAACTGGGACTATTCCTTCGGCGATACCTACAATCCCGCAACGGGAAAGTGGACGGGCACGGCGCTTGACGAAACCGTTAAAACCGACATCACCGTCGCCGATATGTACGAGCTGTTCGTAGAAACGCTTGCAGGAGAAGGGTACGACGAGGAAACGGCTCGGGAAATTTTCCTTGACGAGGTATCGGTAGAATGGAGCTATCCCTCCGACGTTTCCTTTGATACCGTTGGAATCTACAAGAGCGATGAGTATGAGATTACCCTCGTGCTTGCCAAGTCGCTTGCGGGCTTTAACCTTCTTTACAGCTTGACGGGTAACTGGATAGTATACGAGGAGCTTTACGAGGCGGGTAAGACACAGGTGCAGGGCTCGGAGCTTTGGGTTACCAATTATGGCACCTCGGTGGCAACCACAATGTCCTACGGCCCTTATAAGCTCACCGGCATGGTTTCCGATGCTTCAATGACCTTCGATAGAAATGATAATTGGTACGGATACGGCGACGGAAAGCACGTATATAAGGACCCCGTCGACGGTAAGGTTTATCCTATGTACCAGACTAACAAGATTTTTACGAGAGTTGTAGAGGAGGCAGAAACCCGAAAGCTCATGTTCCTCGAGGGAGAGCTTATGGAATACGGCCTGCAGACCGAGGACTTCGCTGAGTACCGCGATTCCGATTACTGCTACTCTACTCCCTCCGAGACCGTATTTTTCTTCATCTTTAACGGATATATGAAGGCTATAAAGGAGCGAGAAAAAAATCTTAACACCGCTCAGTATGATCTTGAGACGATGACTCTTGAGAGCTTCAGAAGAGCTATTGCCCTGACCTACGATAAGGAGGCTCTCAGTACTGCCATCTCTCCCTCTCGCTCGGGAGGATACGGGCTTATCGGAGACTCCTATATTTACGACCCCGATACCGGCGCAAGATACCGCGATACCGAGCAGGCAAAGAGAGCTCTTTGCGACTTTTACAGCGTTAATCCCGATGATTTTGACAGCCTTGACGAGGCGGTTGATTCCATCACCGGATACGATCCCGTAAAGGCTAAGGAGCTTTTCACCGCGGCATTTGCCGAGGCGAAAGGCGCGGGCTATATTACCGATAAAAACGGTGACGGAATCTCGGATCAGACGGTACAGATAACCTATGCCTCAAGCACGTCGTCAGACTTTATAACCAAAACGCTTAACTACCTTAACGAGAAGCTTGCCGAGGTTGCCTTGGGCACTCCCTTCGAGGGTAAAATCGTCTTTGTCGAATCTGCGCCTCTCGGAAATAATTGGTCGTCAAGTCTGAAAAACGGTCTTTCCGATACCGTGCTTGCCGGCTGGTCGGGCTCCGCACTTGACCCATTCGGGCTGTCCGACCTTTACACCAACCCAAGCTATCAGTATGACGCTAAGTGGTTTGACTCCTCTAAGGTGTCCTTTGCTCTCGAGGTCAATACCGCAAGTATAGGCGAGCCCCCGAAAAAAGAGACGGTAGAGATGAGCATAAGACAGTGGTCTGACGCTCTTAACGGCGCTACAATAACCGTTGGCGGTAAGCAGTACTGCTTTGGCGACGGCATAGCGGACGTCGATACGAGGCTTGACATTCTTGCAAAAATCGAGTCGACCGTCCTTATGACCTACAACTATATTCCTATGCTGCAGGACGCCTCCATGGCTCTTCTTTCAAAGCAGGTTTATTACGTTGTTGAGGAGTATAACCCCATTATGGGACGCGGCGGAATCAGATATCTCAAATATAACTATAACGACGAGGAATGGGCTGAATACGTCTCTTCTCAGGGCGGCGAAATAGCCTACTGATAAGGTAATCCGCACAAAACGTCATTCCAAGCGAAAAACCGGAGGATACAATGCTAAAGTACGCAGCGCAAAGAATCTTTTTTATGATTTGTACGCTCTTCATCATCACTCTGATATGCTTCGTTCTTATCAGAATGCTGCCCGTTGCGGTTCTTGCCGAGGAGGGTGAGCATTATAGCGCTATTATGGCAAAAAGAGAGGCACTCGGCTACGGAAAGCCCTATCTCGTTCAGTTCGGTATATTTCTTAAGAGTGTTTTTACCCGATGGGATTGGGGTATCAGCGACACTCTTTACTACGGTCAGAGCGTTGCCGCGATTTTTGCTGAGAGACTGCCGCGTACTATGGTGGTGAACCTGTTTTCGATACTTTTTAGTATTCCTGTCGGAATTTTGCTTGGTATATGGGCGGCACTCAAGAAAAACAGACCCACCGACCACGTTATAAGCACCGCTACTATGCTGGCAATTTCGGTCCCATCCTTCGTTTACGCCTTCCTCGTTCAGTATTTTCTCTCCTTTAAGTTTGACCTTTTCCCCTATCAGGTAAGACTCGAGAACGGGCTATTCAGCCCCGAGGCGCTTCTCTCGATGATACCGCCCGTGCTCTCCTTGTCCTTCGGTGTCATTGCAGGCTTTACCCGAGTTATCCGTGCCGAGCTAACCGAGGTTCTTACGAGTGAATTTATGCTGCTCGCACGCACCAAGGGACTAACGAGAGCTCAGGCGACCGCAAGACACGCCATGAAAAACTGTATGGTAGTAGTGCTTCCCTCGATTCTCGGTGAGTTTATAGGAATTATGTCGGGCTCTCTTATTATAGAAAAAATCTTCTCGATTCCCGGTGTCGGCTCGCTTTATCTAAATTCTATAATCGGAAACACTCCCGACTATCCGATATTTATGCTTATGACGGTCTTCTACACATTTATAAGCCTGCTTGCCGGAATAATCATTGATATAAGCTATGGATTCATAGACCCACGCATAAGAATGGGCTCGAAAAAATAACAAGAGAGGTGTCAAAATGACTCAAAGCAACGGTCGGATTTCTGCGGATATGTTTGAATTTGTTAACCTTAGCTCGCAGATTTACGACGAAAGGCCGAAAACCAAGCCCGGCGGATATTTTTCAGACGCCTTTCTTCGCTTCAAGAAGAATAAATCGTCGGTTGTCGCGGCTTTCATAATAGGATTTCTCGTTTTGTTTGCGGTGCTATCCCCGATAATTTCCACCTACACCGTTAACGACAAGGACGATATATACCGCAACACGCCCCCCTACATCAGGGCGATTGCCGATTTGAATTTAGGCATTTTTGACGGTGCGGCAGTCTTTGACAGCCAGAATCTAAGGCAGATAACCGCCTATAAGGCTATCGCCGCCGAAACCGGATACAATCCCATAATCGGTGATATCCGAGAGCGGCAGTATGAGGAGCGCGACCGAGGCGAGATAGTCACGGTTACGAGGTACTCCGTGAGGTTAAACCAATATTATATGATAGGTGCGCGCACGGTAAATATCTCTTACGAGGAGTTCGAGAGAATACAGAATTGGCAAAGCGAAACGGGCATTCAAGTCCTTCTTCCGTACGTAGAGGGCGTGAGCGCCACAACGGCAAACAATTGGTATTTAACAGAGAAGGGCGAGGCAGTGTACGATTCGGACGGTAATTTTATTCCCAATTATTCCACCGACACACAGAAAGCGGGACCCGTGTCGTATAATTCGCTCAGAATTGAGGGCGACGACGGCAGCTACGTTTACAGCCGCGATAAATCGAGCTCGGTCGTTTGCCGCGTATGCTATTACAATTATTATCAGTACCTGAACGGCAGAGAGCCCGAGCATCTTATGGGTACTGACGCATACGGGCGCGACCTTTTTGACGCCATAGGCACGGGCGCGAGATTTTCACTTATATTTGCGGTGCTCGTATCGGCTATAAACCTCACGATAGGCGCTGTGTACGGAGCAATTCAGGGCTACTACGGCGGCGGCGTTGACCTTGCGATGGACAGAATAGCAGACGTATTGTCGGGAGTTCCTTTTATCGTCGTTATGACGCTGTTTAAGCTTCACTTAGCAGAAAGGGTTGGGGTCGTGCCGTCGTTTCTGTTTGCCTTCGTGCTGACGGGCTGGATAAGCATGGCGGCTCTTACACGAAAGCAGTTCTACCGCTTTAAGAGCAGGGAATACGTTATGGCGGCAAGAACGCTCGGCGCCTCTGACAGGCGTCTTATGTTCAAGCATATCCTGCCGAACGCTCTCGGCACTATAGTCACGAGCTCGGTTCTCGTTATCCCCGGGGTTATTTCATCCGAGACCACGCTTACCTATCTCGGTATCGTCAATCTTTCGTCGGTCGTGGGAACGAGCATAGGCGAGCTTATGGAGCTTGGGCAGAACTCTATGGCGTCGGCTCCGCACACTATGCTTTTCCCCGCACTCTTTATTTCGCTTCTTCTGATATCCTTTAACCTATTTGGCAACGGACTCAGAGATGCGTTCAACCCGTCTACGAGAGGAGCAGAGGACTGATGGAAAAAAAGTTAGAGGTTAAAGACCTCAAAATATCCTTTCGCACCTCTGACGGTAAGCTTCAGGCTGTAAGAGGCATAGACTTTGACCTTCACAAGGGCGAAACTCTCGCGATAGTCGGAGAGTCGGGCTCGGGCAAGTCGGTTACCTCGAGGGCGGTGCTCGGTATTCTTGCGGGCAACTCGGTAGTTGAGGGCGGTGAGATAATTTACGACGGCAAGGACCTTCTCAAAATTTCCGAGGAGGAGCTTCACAAGCTCCGCGGAGATAAAATCGCTATGATATTCCAAGACCCTATGTCAAGCCTTAATCCTATCGTAAAAATAGGAAAGCAGCTGACAGAGGCAATGATTCTCAAGGGAAAGGCTCGTCAGAAGGAGAGCCGCAAAAGCTTTAATCGACTCCTCGGGCTTCTTGAGAAAACCATGGCTGTCGCCATAGAGGGAGGGGGCTCGGACAGGATTGCAAGAGAAAAATGCGCGGGCTTTGACAGATTTGCGTATAAGCACCTCGAGCTTGAAAAGGCATACAACATCGCTTACGGCAACGCTCGCGACGCCAAAGACGAGCTTGACTCGCTTATTTTTGAGCTAAGCAAGAATGCGGCAGGAGACCTTTTGTATCGGACGAAGCGGGTCGCAAGGCAGGCTTTGGACTCGTGTCACACCTACGTTGTTTCCGAGAGGGCAGAGCGTCTTGGCGAGCTTGCCGAAAGGATAGCGCCGATGGCAAGGGAGGTAAAAAAAGGCGGGGACAGCACGGCCATTGTAAGCGCGCTCACGGAGATTCGCGAGATTCTTAAGGAGGCGCTCGACCTTACGGCTCCCAATTTCTTTGCTATGGGCTATTACCTGACCTTTGCAGATGAGCCGCTCCCAGATATGAAAACCGAGGAGCTGAACCGCTACCTTCGCAAATATCTTGACGATAATTTTATGCTTGCCTTTATCTCGGATACCGAGAGGGCTCTCTCATACTCTGCAAAGAGGTCGTATAGAAAAAAGCAAGAGCTGATAGAGCGGCTTTCGGAGTACCGCAAGAGCTTTGAGAAGGATTTCTACAATAAAAAGGAGTGTTACGAAGCCCTGAGGCTTCTTGCAAGAGAGGTTCGGGAAGCGATAGACCCTCTTGAGATTGTAAAGGACAGTCTTGCATATACCTTTGCCTCGACTCTTAAAGGCGAGCTTGACAGGTATTTTTCCGCTGTTGCAAAAAGCGCTGCCGAAAAACGCTGGCTTTATAGGCAGCGCGGCAGGCAGTCGAAGGAGCAAGCTGCGCAGGCGCCACTCACCGACCTCTCACAGGTGAAAAGAAATATACTTCGTCAGATAGACCGCTTAGGAGAGCATTATAAGGAGAGCATTGCAAGGGCTGATGAGCGCAATTATGCAAAGGAGGCAGTCGCCATAATCGACTTTCTTAAGGCGGCGGCGTCGGGTGTCGTTAACAGGGTCACGAGAGGTATGGCAAAGACGAGAGCTCTCGGGCTTATGGAGGAGGTTGGAATTCCCGACGCCCGTATCCGTTACAATCAGTATCCCTTCGAGTTC
The DNA here is from genome assembly GCA_045657165.1 of Eubacteriales bacterium. Lineage (GTDB taxonomy): Bacteria > Bacillota > Clostridia > Oscillospirales > CAG-272 > UBA1740. Next base: position 19,937 of record JAZOSP010000021.1, on the reverse strand, counting down.
TCGGGCGGTATGCGACAGAGGATAGTTATTGCTATTGCACTCGCCGCCGACCCCGATATACTCATTTGCGACGAGCCGACAACGGCTCTTGACGTCACTATTCAGGCGCAGATTCTCGAGCTTATAAACAGGCTGAAAAGGGAGAGAAATCTTTCGGTTATATTTATAACCCACGACCTCGGTGTCGTTGCTAATATGGCAGACAGGATTGCCGTTATGTATGCGGGGAAGATAGTAGAGATAGGAGGTGCGGAGGAGGTATTCTACGACCCTCGCCACCCGTACACGTGGGCGCTTCTTTCATCAATGCCCGACCTTGATACGGGCGATAGGCTTGACTCGATTCCCGGTACTCCGCCGAATATGATATTCCCGCCACGTGGCGACGCGTTTGCGGCGCGTAATAAGTATGCTATGAGGATAGATTTTGAGATAGAGCCTCCTATGTTTTCCGTTTCCGAAACTCACCGCGCGGCAACCTGGCTTCTTCACCCCGACGCGCCCGACGCAGAGCCGCCAAGGACAATTAGGGACAGAATAGAAAGAATGAAGAAGAGGAGGGGTGAAGAAGGTGATGGATAATAGGGATGTCTTAATCAGAGTTGAGAACCTTTGTCAATACTTCAAAATGGGCACCTCGGAGCTAAAGGCAGTAGACGGCGTTTCCTTTGATATAAAAAAGGGCGAGGTTTTCGGCCTCGTGGGGGAATCCGGCTGCGGAAAGACGACGACAGGGCGTTCTATTATAAAGCTCTATGACGTAACCGACGGCAATATTTATTTCAAGGGAGTCAGAATTTCAGCGGGAACTCGCTCGTATCGCCTAAGAATGCGAGAGGCGCGGGAGGAGTACGCCGCAAAAATAAAGGCGGCGACGGACAAAAACGAAAGGGCTGCTCTGAAGGCAGAGCTTGACAGGGTTCTTTCAGGGTGTCGCGAGGATATAAAAAAAGCAAGGTATGACACGCAAGCGTGCGATAGGGAATATTCGCGTTCGCTTATCAAAAGGGTAAGGGAAGAGTATCTTCCAAGGCTTGAGCGAATGCCCGAGGGGGAAGAAAAGGAAGCTCTTAAAAGGGAGTACGCAATAGAGCTTCGACGTGCGAAAGAAGCAAGGCTCGTTACAGGGATTCAGATGATTTTCCAAGACCCCGTCGCGTCGCTTGACCCGCGAATGACCGTAAGAGAGATAATCTCAGAGGGGCTGATTATAGAGGGCGAAAGGAACAGGTCGCTCATAAATCAAAGGGTTTATGAAATGCTCGAGCTCGTCGGGCTAGTCAGAGAGCACGCAGCAAGATATCCGCACGAGTTTTCGGGCGGTCAGCGTCAGCGTATCGGTATCGCGCGCGCCATAATCATGAATCCCGACCTCATAATTGCCGACGAGCCCGTTTCGGCGCTTGACGTTTCGGTTCAGGCACAGGTAATTAACCTTCTTAACGATTTGCGCGAGAAATTCGGGCTGACAGTGCTCTTCATAGCACACGACCTCTCGGTGGTGAAGTATTTTTCCGACAGGATAGGCGTTATGTATTTCGGCAAGATTGTCGAGCTTGCAAGCTCCGAGGAGCTTTTCGCACACCCCTTGCACCCGTATACCAAATCCTTACTGTCCGCAATTCCGCTGCCCGACCCAATTCACGAGAGGGAGAGAAAGCGTATAACCTATAACTACCTTGAAGCGCACGATTACTCGGTCGATAAGCCGAGCATGCGCGAGGTATCCCGGGGACACCTCGTATATTGTAACGATGCGGAGCTTGAAGAGTATAGAAAAATTTTGAGCGAAAGAGAAGTAAAATGACCGAGGAAAGAATAAAGCCGAGACTTCCGCGCTACATCAGGACGTCGTGCTTTCTTGTAGCGTTTGTTGTAATCTGCCTGATTATAGAAAATCCGTTCGGTGAAGCTGAGACCCGCGAGATAGTTCGAAGGGTATGTAACGCCTTTACAGTACCCGGTATCGTTTTTTCGGGTATCGGAGCGCTTTCCTATATTTTTCGCTTAGGGGTCTATGACGGAATTTTGTATAGCTTTTCAAATTTCACGCTTCACAATATATGGGTTACGAGGCAGCCAAAAAGCTATAAAACCTTTTATGAGTACAAGCGTGCAAGAGATGAGAAGGGCAGAGGGTGGCTGCCGCACGTTTTAACAGTGGGGCTTGTCTCACTGCTTATCGGAGTGCTGCTGCTCGCAATATATCTCGTTTTGTAGGGCGATTATAAAAAATACTGACAGTGCAGTTTTTCTGTCCTGTCAGTATTTTTCTTAAAAAACATCGCACGGGTATGGGTTAGCGGCGGGTCAACTGCCAGAAGGCTACGGCACCCGCTGCCGCAACGTTAAGAGAATCCACGCCGTGCGACATAGGTATTTTCACCGTGTAGTCGCACTCGGCGATAGTCTTTTTTGCAAGTCCGTCACCCTCGGTGCCGAGAATTATCGCGAGACGCTCCTCGGCTGCAAGGCGCGGATCATCTATGCTGACCGAGTCGTCGGATAGCGCCATAGCGCAGGTTGTAAAGCCCATATCCTTGATTTTTCGAAGCCCCGAGTCCGGCCAGTCGGCGGGCTCGCTTCCTATTCTCGCCCACGGCACCTGAAATACCGTGCCCATGCTCACTCTTACCGCTCTGCGGCAGAGCGGGTCGCACGAGGTCGGAGTCAAAAGCACCGCGTCGATACCGAGCGCGGCAGCCGAGCGAAAGAGCGCACCGATGTTAGTCGAGTCTGCTATTGCCTCGAGGACGGCGATTCTTCTTGCACCCTTCATCAGCTCCTCGGGGGAGCGCTCCTTCGGTCTTTTCATAGCACAGAGGGCACCCCGTGTAAGCGCAAAGCCTGTCATACGGGTCAAAAGCTCACGCTCTGCGGTGTAAACGGGAACGTTGCCGCAGCGCTCTATTATTCTTTCTACAGCTCCTCCGAGCAGTCGCTCGTCGGTAAGCAACGATACAGGCTCGCAGCCTGCGTTTAATGCCACCTCAATCACAGTAGGGCTCTCGGCAATGAATATCCCCTTTTCGGGCTCAAGCCTGTTACGAAGCTGTGAGCCTGTCAGCCTTGCGTAAACGTCAAGCTCGTGGGATTCAAAATCTGTTATTCTGGTTATATTCGACATAAATGTATCCTTATCTGTTGTAAGAGAATTACTTATTAAATTGTATCACAAACGAAGCGAAAAAGCAACCGTAGCTGTTGGTAAACCGTTTTTTTGCGTGCTTTAAGGATTAACAAAACCTAAACACTTTCTAAAAAGGGTGAAAACAAAATGGGGGTATAATTTAACCAAAAAACGAAAGAGGACAAAAGAATGAACAAAAATGACAAGCAGTTTACAGTGCAGAGAATACGCGAGCAGTACGTAGAAAAGGAGCCCTCGGAGCTTGATGAGCTTTGTCGGCTTGACAGAAAGGTAAAGCGCCCCGCAAATATTTTTGCCTTCGTATTCGGAAGCCTTGCGGCAATAATTATGGGAGCCGGAATGAGCCTCGTTATGACCGATATCGGCGCGACCCTCGGTGTAGGGAACGCGATGGTGACAGGAATAATTATCGGAGTTATCGGTATGATTATGGCACTTGTAAATTATCCGATTTACAATAAGATTCACGAGCTTCGTAAAAAGGAGTTTGCCCCTCGGATACTTGAGATCAGCGAAAAAATTATGAACGCCTGACAAATGAAATGCCAAAGCGCCCTGCTCGCGTTATGAGTACAGCCAAGCGCATATATTTTCAAAAAGACCTAAACGTAAACAAAACCTTAACAATTGAGTGCTATAATATAGGCAAAATACTCGCACGGGGGTAGGATATGTTCAAAATATTAGTTGTTGAGGACGAGCGTGACCTTAACCGCTCGGTGTGCTCCTTCTTGAGTCAAAGCGGATACGAGGCGGTGGGCTGCCTCGGCGCAGAGGAGGCGTATGACGAGATGTATAAGACCACCTTTGACCTTATCGTATCGGATATTATGATGCCGAGGGTTGACGGCTTTGAGTTTGCAAAAACCGTTCGCACTCTTAACAGTGATATTCCCATTCTTTTTATGACCGCTCGCGACGATTTTGCCTCAAAGCAGCGCGGCTATTGCATAGGAATCGACGATTATATGACAAAGCCCATCGACCTTGACGAGCTTCTTTTGCGCATAGGAGCGCTGCTTCGTCGCTCGAAAATCGCTTCGAGCCGCCGCATTGAGGTGGGAAATTTTATAATGGACGCCGACGAGCGTGCGGCGACCCTCGACGGTGAGGAAATTGCTCTTACCGCAAGAGAGTTCGACCTTCTTTATAAGCTTCTCTCTTACCCCAAAAAGACCTTTACACGCACGCAGCTTATGGACGAATTCTGGGACGTGGATACCCAGTCGGGCACGAGAACTGTTGACGTTTATATGACCAAGCTGCGCTCGAAGCTTTCGGGCTGCGACTCATTTGAGATTAAGACTGTACACGGTCTTGGCTATAAGGCGGTGATTAAGTGAAAAAGGCAACGCTCGGACAAAAAATACTTAAGGGAATATATAACTATTTCCTATTCTTTCTTCTCGTGGCGTTTCTTGTCACCTCTACTACAATGCTTTTTGTGAACGTCCTGTCCGACTCCTTGCAGGTAGAGCTGACGGGGGAGAATCTTCAAACGGCGGCAAAGCTCACGTTCCTAAACGTTGTTTTAATCAGCACGCTCATTACCGCCATCGACGCGATTCGCAGGAAATTTACGACTGAAAGAATAACGAAGCACATCACCTCTGCCGCAGAGGAGATTGTCAAGGGTGACTTTAACGTCCGTATCGCACATGTCAATAGCTTCTCGGCAGATGATAACTACAACGTTATTATTGATTGCTTTAACACGATGGCAACCGAGCTTCGGGGCGTTGAAGCTCTGAGAGCCGACTTTATTGCCAACGTTTCCCACGAGATGAAAACACCCATCGCGGTTATTCAAAGCTATGCAACGCTCCTCGGGGCACCCGATTTGCCTGACGTGAAAAGACTCGAGTACGCAAGGGTTATCAACGACTCCTCGCGCAGACTTGCAGAGATGATGACGAATATTCTGAAGCTGACGAGGCTTGAAAATCAAAAGATTTATCCGAGAGCTCAAGTCTTTGACCTTGGTGAGCAGCTTTGCGAGTGTCTTTTGCAGTTTGAGGACGTGTGGGAGCGCAAGAATATCGAAATTGAAACCGACATAGCGGAAAACCTAACGGTGTCTGCCGACTCAGAGCTTTTGGCGCTCGTTTGGAACAACCTTTACTCCAACGCCTTCAAGTTCACCGAGCGCGGCGGGCGCGTCAGGCTTACCCTCACGGGCGACGAGACTTACGCTACCGTGAGTGTGGCAGACAACGGCTGCGGTATGTCAGCCGAGGTTGGCGCACACATATTTGAAAAATTCTATCAGGGCGACACCTCGCACTCTACAGAGGGCAACGGTCTTGGGCTTGCGCTCGTCAGGCGCGTAGTGGATATTATAGGTGGCGAAATTAGCGTTGAAAGCACCGTCGGCGTCGGCACGACCTTTACGGTTAAGATAAGGAGATAGAGAATGAACCCAAAGAAGCTCGGTAGGGCGCTTTTGTTCCCTCCCATCGGCATTATGCTAATACTTCTGCCAATAGCTACGGTGCTTCTTGTTTATTCTATGGTGCTTGTAGGCACAGAATCGCCGATAGCAATAATCTCCTACGTGCTCGCCGCGTACACGCTGACGGTGTATTCGGCAAGAGTGCCGTATTTCATAAGGCTTGCAAGAGCCTTCAAAAGTAATAACAAATACCTCAGGCGTTATCTTGATGACGAGAGGCTCCGCGTATACATTTCCCTATACGTCTCTTTGATATTTAACACTGCCTACGCGGCGTTTCAATTAGGACTCGGCTTCTTTCACGGGTCGTTCTGGTTTTATTCGCTCGCAGGGTATTATGTTTCTCTTGCTGTAATGCGATTGTTTTTGCTCTCCTATACAAAAAACAGAAAACAAGGCGGCGAAATGCAAACAGAACTTGTCAAATACCGCCTTTGCGGCGTGATTTTCCTTGTTATGAACTTGGCACTTGCGTTTATGATTTTCTTTATGGTTTACTTTGACAGGAGCTTTAATCACCACGAAATCACCACGATAGCTCTCGCGGCTTATACCTTCACCTCGCTCACGGTTGCTATCGTGAGCATAATCAAGTACCGCAAGTATAACAGCCCTGTGTATTCGGCGGCAAAGGCAATAGGGCTTGCCTCAGCGTCTGTGTCTATGCTGACGCTTGAATCAACTATGCTGACAACCTTCGCCAGTGGGACGATGGATATTATGACCCGCAAGCTCCTGCTCGGCTTCTCGGGCGGAGCCGTATCGGTTCTCGTTATCACGATGGCGGTTTGTATGATAGCGGTAAGCAACAGAAAAATAAAACTACTGAATTTAGAGGAAATGAAAAAATGAGCAACAACGATAATAGCGCCTTTTCCTACACCTACTCAGCAAGGGAGCAGGAGGAGATAAAGAAAATCCGCGATAAATACGCACCTCGGGGCGAGGATAAAATGGAAAAGCTGCGTAGGCTCGACGCGGGTGTCGGCGGGGTTGCGCAGGCGGTGTCGCTCGTTTTTGGAGTGATAGGCACGCTTATCCTTGGCTTCGGCATGAGCCTTATTATGTCGGAGCTCTCTAATTTGCTTGGTATGCAGCCTGAGCTTTCGCTGATTTTGGGACTCGCCGTCGGTATATTCGGCGCGGCACTGGTCGGACTCGCCTATCCCGTATACAGACTCGTCTTAAGGCGAGAGAAGGAAAGAGTTGCTCCCGAAATTATGAGGCTGACAGACGAGCTTATGAAGTAGAAAAAGACTTGACTAATCAAACGATTAGTCAAGGCTTTTTCTGTCGAGTCACCCCAGCATAACGTCAAGCAGCATCATAACGGCAAAGCCGAGAATTATTCCCATAGTTGCAAAATACGGCTGAGTATCTTGATTTTGTTGACACTCGGGTATCAGCTCGTGCACGGCAACCAAAATCATAGCACCTGCGGCAAAGGCAAGCGCGTAGGGCAAAATTGCCTCTACGTAAACGACGAGAAGCGCGCCGATAACACCCGCGATGGGCTCAACCATGCCCGACGCCTGACCGTAGAGGAAGCTTTTCCTTCGCGAAAAGCCCTCGCGCCTAAGCGGCACCGAAACCGCCGCCCCCTCGGGGAAATTCTGAAGGCCTATTCCTATTGCAATCGTAATTGCCCCCATAAGCCCCTCGGTCGTGTAAGCGCCGTTCTGAAGTACTCCGAACGCCACGCCCACCGCAAGCCCCTCGGGTATATTATGAAGCGTGATTGATAAAATCAGCATTATAATTCTGCCAAAGCGCGTGCCACAGCTTCCTTGCTCGCTCGTTACTCTGCGCTGAGTGAGGCTTACGACCTTGTCGCTGCCCCACATAAACAGTGCGCCAAAGAGAAAGCCAGCTGTCGCTACGAAGTAGGCAGGAAGAGTCGACGAGGCCTCTGCGCGCTCTATCGCGGGCTGAAGCAGAGACCAGAAGCTCGCTGCAATCATGACACCGGAGGCGAATCCAAGCATAAGGTTGAGTGCCTTTGTGCCAGGCGACTTAAAGAAGACGACTGTCGCAGCACCGAGCGCGGTTACGAGCCACGTGCCAAGCGTTGCAACAAGCGCCATCAACACAATACTGTCCATACAAAACCTCCTGTATTCATTATATTTCCAAGAGGCTCATGTTGTGTATAATTTTGTTGTTAAAGGTCGATATAGCCCTTTTATATTACCCATATTGCCTGTTTTTAATTTTTCGCCAGCCGATAAATTCAGAGCTATGTTATAATTGGATATTTCTCGGATAATTTGATAATCAAGAGATATAATTTCCAATTTTCACATATTGAGTAAAGAAATCGGAAATAATGAATAATAAAAAAGCTCAAGGAGATTAATATGGCACACAAATCAGAGAATTATATGAAGCGCCAAACATATCCGGTAAAGCTGCCTTTGACAAATGAAAACGGTTGCTATGAAATAAGGCTTGAGAGCATAGGCGGTCTCGGCGCTAATCTTTGCGGCAAGCTGCTTGGCGAGCTGGGGGCTGCTTATTTAGAGCTTAATGCGACAGCATTTTCAAGCTACGGTTCTGAAAAACGCGGCTCTCCCGTGAAATCCTACGTGCGCTGGAGTTCGCGTGAGCGTGATATTCTGCATAACAGCCCCGTGGAGAGACCGAATCTTTTGGTTTTGTTTCACCACGCCCTTTCGAAAACACTTCCCGTTACAGCAGGTGTTGATGAGAATTGTACGTTGGTAGTCAATACAGACAGAACACCTGAGGAAATTCGTGAGGATCTTCGCTTGTATGCAGGAAATATATGCTGTGTCAACGCCTTGGAATTGGCACTTCAAAGCAAAAGCCGAATCAATATGGTGCTGCTCGGTGCTATTGCGAAGGCCTCGGGCTTTATTCCTCTTTGTGCTGTAAAGGAATTGGTGAGTAACACCTTAGGCAAAAAATATCCGGCTATGCTGGAAAGCAACCTAAAGGGCTTAGAGCTGGGATATGATGGCGTAACAAATCAAAAATTTGAGCCCGACGGACGCTTTGAGATGATAGAATACCGTGAGGTACGAAGTAAATGGGGCTACGAAAACGCGCCTATCGGAGGCGCAAATCCGCATTTCGGCAGCACGGTGTCGAATGACCTGTCACCGTCAAGAGAAGGCTTTATACCTCTTTTCCTTCCCGAAAAATGTATTCATTGCGGACTTTGCGACACGACCTGCCCCGATATGGTGTTTCAGTTTTTAGAGGGAGAGTACCGCGGAAAGCGGGCTATGATGAACAGGGGGCTTGACTACCATCATTGCAAGGGCTGCTTACGCTGCGTCGATGTATGTCCGACGGGTGCTTTGGTAGCGGGTAAGGAAAATGAGCATCCGGAGAAAAAATGGTTTGTGCGCAATAAAGACCTAATAACGGACAGGCTTGATTTTGAGCCGGCAGGAGCTGACCCTTGGGTAACGGGAGAATCCTATTTAGATGAAAAACGGGTAGACGGAGGGCTTATGTAAAATGGAGAAAGAAAAACAGATGCTTTTATTTGAAAGCGGCAACGAGCTTGCCGCATACGCTGCCAAGCAGATCAATTATCACGTTATGGGCTATTATCCGATAACGCCTTCTACGCAGATTGCGGAATATTTAGATCAAATGGGTGCTGACGGAGAGCATACGATTGCCTTAATGCCCGCGGAGGGAGAGCACAGCGCCGCAGGAATATGCTACGGTGCTTCCACGGGCGGCGGCAGAGTATTTAACGCTACCTCTGCCAACGGGCTTTTATATGCCCTCGAGCAGCTTCCCGTGCAATCGGGCACACGTTTTCCAATGGTGCTGAACGTTGCCTGCCGCACTGTATCCGGACCTCTCTCGATAAAAGGGGACCACAGTGACATTATGTATACGCTTAATACGGGCTGGATAGTTTTGTTTGCCGACTCCCCTCAGGAGGTTTACGATTGCAATATATGTGCTATTAAGATTGCCGAGAGGTTAAGACTTCCTGTTATAGTGGCGTTTGACGGATTTTTTACCAGCCACCAAAAACGCAACTGCTACGTATTTTCGGACGATAAATCCGTACAAGCATTTATCGGTCCCGTAAATGCAAAAAGCACTTCTCTCGACCCCCAAAATCCTGTTACGGTAGGCTCATATATGAACGAGCCTGATTTGATGAATAATAAATATCAGCTTCATTTGGCAATGGAAAAGGCTCGCACTGTAATTCCCGAGGTGTTTGAAGAATATGAGCAGCTGTCAGGAAGAAAGCTCTCTGCGGTAAAATCGTATAAATCAGACGATGCGGAGGTTTTGCTGTTTGTGTTGGGCTCGGCATATCTTACAGCTAAAGCGGCTGTAGATAAGCTCAGAGGCGAGGGAAAAAGGGTGGGGGTGTTTACGCTCGGTGTACTAAGACCCTTCCCGACAGAGGAAATTGCCGATTTATGCAAAAATGCAACGACTGTTATCATAGCAGACCGTCAGGACAGCTATGGCGCGGGCGGTGGAAATATGTCGCTTGAGATACGCGCAGCCCTGCAGCAAAGGGGACTGACTACTCGTGTCATCAGCCGCATATACGGCCTTGGGGGACGCGATTTCTTCGAGGAGGACGCGGTAGAGCTCATTGAAACCTGTTATAAGGAAAATGTATGTCGGTTTGATTACCTGGGTGTTTATCCCGGAGAAAAGAACTTTGAACCCGAGCCGTACTTTAAGGCTGTTACAGAAGGTGAATCGCCTGCACTTGTTTCGTGCAAAGAAGAAAACGGTAAGGTAAACGTGCAGGGCGCTACCGTTCGCGATACCACGGCAAGACCGAAGCGCCTCGCTCCGGGTCACGGTGCTTGCCCGGGCTGCGGTATTCCCGTGAACGTCAATTTGCTTCTCAGAGGAATTGAAGGAAACGTCGTGCTTCTGTTTCAGACGGGCTGCGGTATGGTGGTTACAACAAATTATCCAAAGACCGCATTTAAGGTTCCTTATGTGCATAATCTGTTTCAAAACGGTGCCGCAACCTTAGCGGGACTTTCAAAGATGTACCACAAAATGCAGGAGCGCGGCGAGCTTCCCGAGGGGGACATTACCTTTATTATGATAAGCGGTGACGGAGGTATGGATATCGGTATGGGCTCAGCTCTCGGTACAGCTCTTCGAAATGACCCGGTAATACTTTTTGAATATGATAACGGCGGTTATATGAACACGGGTTATCAGCTTTCCTATTCCACTCCTATGGGTGCTAAAAGCGCAACATCTCACCTCGGAGAAAAACAGTGGGGCAAGAGCTTTTTCAATAAGGATATGCCGCGCATTATGGCGGCTACGGGAATGCCATACGTGGCTACCGCTGCTGAAAGCGAGCCGAACGATTTTATTAAAAAAGCAGCCAAAGCTCAGTATTATGCTAAAAATTACGGAACGGCTTATATTAAATGCCTGTCGGCTTGCCCGCTTAACTGGGGAGACAAGCCAAATACCGAGCGCAAGGTTATTTCAGCCGCAGTGAACAGCTGTTATTTTCCGTTATACGAGATAGAACGTGGGCACACGGCTCTTTCTTTTGACCCTGAGGCAAGGAACAAAAAAATTCCGGTGGCTGATTTTCTTAAAATGATGGGCAGAACCAGACATTTGTGCGAAGAAAAGCACCGAGAAATACTTGGCTTAATTCAACAAGAGGTTGATCTTCGGTGGAAGCGCCTGAAAGCGCTCTCGGAACACCCTGAATTGTAAAACAATGAAATTGCTTTGCCGAGTATCGAAGATTAATGGCAATCGCTCACAAATAATTAAAATCCAATTTGCAATGAAGTAGACGAAAGAAAAGCATTTACTGCGTTAGCAAAAACTTTCGCTTATTTCTTCTGACACGGTTGATGTGCCGTTCAAAATCACCGCTGTTAATAAGCTCCGCAAGCACGAATTGCTCAAAGGTGGGTACGGTGCAGGAATAGAAGCCAAGCTTTTTCTCGAACTCACCTACCAAGCACTTCGGAAGAACCATATATCCTACACGAAGCGCGGGCGAGATGGTTTTTGAAAAAGTATTCAAATATATGACATTGCCGTATTCGGAAAGAGAGACCAGAGTATCCTCGGGCTTTGAGGAAACAGAAAACTCCGACTCGAAATCGTCCTCGATAATGAAGCGCTCGCCCTGGCTTGACCAACGGATATATTCATGACGCTTGTTTGCCGAAGCGGTAATTCCGCTCGGAAAGCTCCTGTAAGGGGTCGTATGAATTACACTTGCCTTGGTTTTTGCAAGCGCCGAGCTGTCAATACCGTCGTGAGATAATGGCAGCAACTCATATCGTACCTCTGCCGCGCTGTAAATCTGTTCGATTTTTTTATACGATGGCGACTCAATACCGTATATATGCTTTCGTCCGAGCATTGTAATGATAAGCCCGTAAAGATATTCCGCGCCCGAACCAATAATGATTTGGTTGCTTTCCACGCTCATGCCTCTATTGCGTATGAGATAATTTTTTATTGCCTCACGAAGCTCCGCGCATCCTGCGTTTGGGGATCTCTCAAGAAGCACGTCGGCATAATCGGAAAGCACCTTTCTCATTGTCTTGGCGAGAACGGAAAACGGAAAGTCGGGATATGTATGATTGCTTTGCGGTGCAATACTGTGCTTTGTGCGTATTTCGGCAGATGCGGCAAACCCGTCCGATTTCTGGAAAATAACGAAAAATCCACTACGCTCACGTGACTCGGCGTAACCCTCGTCGCAGAGCAGGGCATAAGCGTGGTCGATGGTAACCGTGCTGACCGAAAGCTCGTCGCAAAGTAATCGAATCGAAGGAAGCTTGGTGTTAAAGGGATATATCCCGTCTATGATATCCTGCCGTATCTGCTTGTATATTTGCAGATAAACCGGGCGGTTGCTTTTGTCTATACTGTATTTCATCTGTATATATAAATTTCTCCTGTTCTGATTATTTTAATATGGTCAGAATTATTATATAATATTTCCAAGGAAATTGCAAGGAGAAAACAAAATGGCTTACAAGAAAATACTAACGATTCAAGATATATCCTGCGTTGGACAGTGCTCACTGACGGTTGCGCTTCCGATCCTTTCTGCTTGCGGACTTGAAACCTGTATTCTTCCGTCTGCCGTTCTTTCAACGCATACGGCTGGCTTTAACGGCTTTACATTCCGTGATCTCACCGATGATATGCCCGAGATTCAGGCGCATTGGAAGAAGGAAAACATCAAGTTCAAGGCGATATATACAGGATATCTCGGAAGCGTGAAGCAGGTTGGATACGTTCAGGATATTCTGAACACGATGGGAACGGACGATTGCGTTCGTATCGTCGATCCTGCGATGGCTGACAACGGCAAGCTCTATTCTATCTTTAACGATGAATATGTGGCGGCAATGCGCGGACTTTGTGGCTCTGCGGATATTCTGATTCCCAACATTACCGAGGCTTGCTTCCTTTCGGGTGTTGAATACCGTGAGACCTACGATGAGTGCTACGTGAAGGAGCTTCTTGATAAGCTATCAAAGCTCGGCGCAAAAACAATCGTTCTTACGGGTGTAGGCTATGTTCCCGGAAAAACCGGCGTTATCGTTTATGAGAACGGTAAAATCCGTTATTACGAGCATGACAAGGTATCCAAGGGCTGTCACGGCACAGGCGACATTTACGCTTCCGCTTTCACAGGCGCATTGATGAACGACAAGGATATTTTCGAGGCGGCAAAGATTGCAGCTGATTACACGGTAAAATGTATCATCAATACGCAGGGAGATGACGATCACTGGTACGGCGCAAAGTTTGAAACCGCTTTGCGAGATCTGATTGATATGCTTGCATAATAACATCATAAATGCACAGAGGGCTGACAGAAGAAAAACTGTCAGCCCTTATAGCTTTGAACGGTTGAAATATTCATAAAAATATTGTATAATGAACTCAAAGAAAATCCAGAATTTGTTGAGGTTAATTATGAAGGACGAATGCTTAATATGCGGTTCACCGCTGAAATATTTAGAAAACGACGAAATGATGGAATGTGCCGTCTGTCATAAAAAAGAGAATAGCAAAACTACTTGCATTAAAGGACACTATGTATGCAACGAGTGCCATACGCAAGGAATGGATAGCGTTATCGGCGTGTGCCTTTCGGAAGCATCAAAGAATCCAATCGAGATAATTCAAAGGATGATGGATCTGCCGTTCTGCCATATGCACGGTCCAGAGCATCATGTGATGGTTGGATCGGCGTTGCTTACGGCATACAAAAACGCAGGCGGTGATATCGACCTCTCCAAAGCACTATCCGAAATGCAAGCGAGAGGCAAGAAAGTGCCCGGCGGTGCTTGCGGATTCTGGGGAGCTTGCGGAGCAGGCGTAAGCGCGGGAATGTTCGTGTCTATCGTAACAGGCTCGACTCCTCTTGCGAATGAAGCGTGGGGACTCTCGAACAAGATGACTTCATCTGCTCTTGGTGCAATCGGCGAGGTCGGCGGCCCCCGTTGCTGCAAGCGCGACTCCTACGTCTCCATTATCAAAGCCGTGGAGTTTGCAAAGGAACATCTCGGCGTTGAAATGTCACTTGGCGAGGTCAAGTGCGTACACTCAGCACAGAATAATCAATGCATCGGTGTGAGGTGTCCGTTCAAATGAAAAAGAAGATAGCCTTTATCTGTGTACATAATTCCTGCCGCAGTCAGATGGAAGAAGCTCTCGGAAAGCACCTGCGAGGTGATGAGTTTGACTTTTATTCGGCAGGAACGCAAACCAAGCCGCAAATCAATCAGGATGCGGTAAGGCTGATGAAGGAGCTTTACGGCATCGATATGGAGCTGGCACAGTATAGCAAAACAATTGACAAGATACCCACACCCGACGTTGCAATCTCTATGGGCTGTGATGTTGGCTGCCCTTTCATCGGTAGAGCTTTCGATGATGATTGGGGATTGCCCGATCCCACAGGAAAGAGCGATACGGAGTTTATAAATGTCATGAAACAGATAGAGACAAACCTAAAAAGTATAAAATAAACAAATTCCAATTTGTCGTGGAGAATCATAAAGTTAAGGGGCTGACGGTTGTTTCCGTCAGCCCCTCAAAATTTGCGTCGCAGAAGTCAAAGAAAACGGATCGAAAAGATTATATTAGCATAACAATATTTATAGTATGAGCGTGCTCGCTGTTGAGTAATAAATTCTTTACTTTACATTACTTACAAATAAACGGTATTGATACGATCAATGAGATTAAAGCGCCAAAATATGAAAAAGCAAAGCAGTTTGTGGATGCTTCGGTTGCATATGGAGCAATTGCTCCATACGCAGGGCTACTCGTCATCCCGCCCGCAATAATAAATTCTTGATGTTGAGGATGTTTTCTTCCTATAAGTTTACATAACCCCCACCCGCAAATGATAGAGGTCAACGTTGTGAGCACGCCATAAAGTATGGTTCTTATGTCAAACGTTATGTTTTGTGATCCGGTTGAGAAGCCGGTTCCTACAAAGAATAATGCTAATCCAAAATTTCTGAAAGCATCGAGATAATGATCTGAAATTAAGTTTGGCTTAGAGTTTTTGCAAAAGACATAGCCAACGACTAATCCAATCATCAGCGTGCAGGCGGTAGTGCCAAAATATAATGTTAAGGATGCGATTTTTATGTTTCCGAGAATATTTCCCCAAAGAGCAGTAAGACAGATTAGGATCAGTTCCGGATAATTTTTGGTTTTTATATATAGCTGTGGCTGAGTCTGATTTTTGTTATCAGTACGTTTTCCTGCAAACAATTGTGCGAAGAATACTACGAGTATCACGCCTGAAAGATAAGAGCAACTATACCCCAAAACTGCAATTTCACTTTCACTTCCAACCAATTCGCAAACGCTGGATAATCCAGGTGTGCTTGTCAAAGCACCGCAGAGGATGCCCAGAAGCGATGAATAACTAATTGTTTTGTCAATCACTGATATCAATAACATTACCATTACTCCGGATATGCTCATAATAGCACCAATCGAAAAAGAGATTATAGAGTTTTTGGAATTATTTTTGATGGAGAATCCTGTTTGCAATCCAATCACTGAAACGAACAGAGACGTGCCGAGCTTTGAGAATGTTTTCAGTGTGCTTTGTGCGTTTATTATGATTTCGACGCTTCCTTCTGGCAACAATAGATTCATCAGAAAGCCAGCGAACATAGCTACAAACAGGATTCCGGCAATACCGAGTGAAATACCTTTTATTCGTATTCTGCCAATGGTAAAGCCTGCAACGATAATCAAAAACAAAAGATTAAGCGGTGAAAGGAGTAGTGTAAGATAGTCCATTATTCATCACCTAAAACTGCATATGCAGAGGACGGATATCGTGGCACATCATCTGGATTTTATCGATCTGCTTATCTATGTGATAGTGTCCGCAGAACCATACCTCGTAATCAAGCTTCTTTTCGAGCTCGCCGAGCCATATTTCGGTAGAACGGTCAATATCGGGTTTGAAAAGTTTCTTGGATTTTGCCTTTCTAGGTTTTCTCTTAATACTAGCGTTTTGCCTTGTGGACATAAACATCTCGGTAGGGAGATAATCAATCGGGCAGGTGTGTGTCAACATACCGTAGATCTTGTTTTCTTCGTTTTGCAAATTCTTCTCCACGGTTGCCTTTACAGTATCATCCGGCATTTCGTCGTACCAAAAGGGGGTGCCTTCCTCAAGACAGCGCATCTTGTCTACACTGTGAGCGCCGCCTACCACCATATATTTCTTGCCTTCAAAGGTGTATATTTCTCCGTCAATAGCGAAATAAATATTAGGATATTTTGGCTCATAATAGACCTTGCCACCGCAGAAGCTTCTGACACCGTATGTACCTACGTTCTGAGGACGGTTCTCCTTGTTGCCGTGCAGGCTGAACAAAGTAATGTTGAGTGCTGAGATTTCTTTTTTTAACTCATCATCTCGCTTATCGTCGTAATAATTAAAGCCGGTATCTCCGAGAACAATCAGCACATCCTTGCGTCTGGTATTCATATCACGGCAGAATTCCTTGACACGATTGAAATTACGGTGTTTATCTCCCGTAATAAAGAATTTAGAAGGAGAACCGTCGTCGTAATAAGAAATAACGATATCCTTTTTGCGTGCGTGTTTTACTGCAAGAAAGAAAAGGTAGAGCAGTTCTCCAAACACGCCTCCCATCAATGCAAACAGGATAATATTTTGAATGGTAATAGGGATGAGAAGAAGAGATACTACAGCTCCCACGGGAATACCCAAAAGATATTTCAGACGAATCTTCCAAGTGACTCGTTCCTTGTTCTTAATCAGGATTTGGATTGCCCACACACAGATAGCGTTAAAAATAACGCCGAGGATGATAAAAATCATGTTTAACATAACAAATTCCTTTCTTTTCTTGAATTATTCTTTCTTTTTCGCTTGAAGATAAAGCTGATTGAAATAAACGCTGGCCCCGGCAGATAGAATACCCTGCGTTACGGAAACGAACAATGCGTATGCAATGTCCTTTACATTGGATATATTACTTGTTGCAATAACCCATGCGGCTGACAAAACGACCGATATTCCTCCCAAAACGAGAGGGATGCGCGTATCGGACAGCTTGCTTTTCTTAAGTCCGATTCCGACAACGTATAAAACGGGAATCAGTATTAGAAGTTCAGGTTTGATAAATTCTTCAAAATTCATAATGTTACTCCTCATGCGAGAATCATTCCGATAACTGCCGAGATCAATCCGCCCGCAAGAGCCGCTATGATTGCAGTAACAATCTGCTGCATTCGCATTCGCGGCTGCCCCTCAATTGCATCGATTTTCTGTTCGTGTCGCGCCAGATGTTCATTCGTGTGTTTGAGTTCGGTAGCGAGAGTCACGAGCGTTTCATTCATCGTGCGGATTTCTGCTTGAACTGCTTTTAGATCCGAAATATCTCTTTCAATGGATCTGAGTCGTTGCTCGTGCCTTTCTAAAATAATCTGTGCATCTTCCATGAGATTTCTCCTTTCTTAGTTTTTTAGTCCGGTTGTAACTGTATTATAAGATTTAATATGGACAGCGACTGTCATTGTTAAATAATTAGGTAATTTTTTTGCCGCATCGAATATCAAGAGAAACATGAAGTATGAGTTTGAGATTCAAAATATAACGCTCAATCGTTCTTACGGAAACGCCGAGCATTTCTGCCGGCTTTGGCATTGTGACCCTTCGAGCTTTGCAGAGATATTTCAATAATTCAAGTTTTCGTTCGGTTGTTCCGATTAGTTCTTATTCTCTGTGCAAAATAAAAAGCATGACAAATAGCTTATAGGCTACTCGTCATGCTCGTATGTTAAATCATCGCGCAATATATTTTCGGGACTTGTGGTTTTCTTATTCAATGACTATGTAAATTTATCGCACCGCAGGCGTAAAGTTGAACAACGCCGAAGCTAAGGCGATTCGTAATTGCAAGGACCGTTTGGCGCACCACAGCCAAACCTAAGCCAGTGCTTGCAAGAAAAGCAGTTCGCGTTGTAATAAAACATATCGTCGTAGAGATAATGCTTATTAATATAATCATCAGGATCATATGTAGGTACACTGGCGGGTGCTTTCACTTCGTGTTCCTTTGCGGCTGTGCTTCCTACAGCTTCTATGGTGATATCCTTGTTGTCTTTCATACTTTATCCTCCTTATGTTTAGATTTTAATGAAATTATAAAGTTTAACTAAGACAACCATCGTCAGAGTTAAATAGAAAATAAAAACTCCGCACCTCAAAATGAAGTGCGGAGAAAACAATTTTATAATAGTTGAATTAAATAAATAGAAAGCCAAATACGATTATAAGTATAGAGCTTGCAAGTGCTATTGAGCGAGTGGAGCTCAGAGGTAGGCTTTGTAGTCAGAGCATATTCATATCTCGCAATAATATTGCCGTTATTATCGTATGCCCAAGTGGTAGTTTTGCCGAAAGCCTTGTTATCCTCGCGGGTGAGTCTGCCGAGAGAATCATACTCATAAGTTGACACGGGTATGCCGTTTTCACGAATCTCTGTAATATTACCCATACAGTCATACTTATACTTAAGACTGTCCATAAGAACGAAGTTACCGTTTATCTTGTTTCCGAATCTCACAGTCGAGGGCAGGGAAGTAGCATGGTCGCCGAACTTGACGTAGGAAATCTTTTCTTCGGCAACGGTATCTTCATGAAGCGTTTCGTCAACGGTATACTGCTTTCCAATGGTCTTACCCGTGTTTCTGCCGAGCGCGTCGGTCTGAGGTCTGACAACCGTACCATCAACCGTGATACTCTCAAGAGATTTGTCTGCCGTAGGCTTGTAATCATACTCATAAACGTGGTTGATACCGTTGCTCGTAATTGCTTTGCTTGTCAGTACGTTCTTGTCGTCATAAGAATAACGCTCGGTTTCAATACTGTTTACTTTTACACTCTCAACACTGCCCTTGTCATTATAGCCAATTTCAGTTGTACTTGTAGTAGAATTGTCGATTTTTTCGGTAATAATATCGGGAAGTTGATCGTAGTTGTAATGATAGCTTACTTTCTTATTTCCAACACTACTTTCTGTTATATTGCCGTGAGCGTTCTTAATGATTGTTGCCACTGTTCCGTCTGCCATTGTAGCGGTTAGCTTTTCGGCGTTGGTATGCTCGCCGCTGTAAGAGTATGTAACGTAGTTATCTACGCCGTTGAGAGACACAGACTTTACTCTGAGCTCCTTGTCGTACTCGTATCTTACGGTATTGTTTCCACTCTTGAGCTCGGTTACTACGTCAAGTGTGCGTGTCTGAGTCGTGCTGTTTTCCTCGCCGTGCTCGGTGCTGTGTGTAATGGCGTTTACCGTGCCGTCCTTATCTCTGCCGTAGGAGAGCTTGCTGCCGTTGGGCAGGCGCTCGGTCCTGACGGTCACACCGTCGAGCTCGTAGTCAAATACGGTCTTGTGCTCGCCGCTTTCGTCAAAGGCTGCAAGAGTCTTGCCGCTTTCGTCTACCTCACACTCGGTGTAGAGCTTAGATGAAGGATCGAGAGAGTTGTAGGAGAAGGACTGAATTTCCACACCCTTATCGTTAAACACGTGCTCCTCAATATTGATACCGATTTTCAGCTCCTCGCCCTCAACGTAAGATTCCTTGCGAACAAGCTCGCCTGCGTTGCCGTAGTAGTATTTTTCTACCCGAATCGTGTCGTCAAAGGGTCCACAGGAGTAACAGGATGAATGTGTGGACTTCTTTTCTATAAGCTTCCTATCGTCATTATAGACGTACTCTGTTACGACCTGCTCGGTAGAGAGGTCTCCCTCGGTACGCGGAACTGAATACTTAGAGGTTATTACA
>JAZOSP010000020.1:0-9155 GCA_045657165.1 Eubacteriales bacterium | reverse complement strand
GGAAGCCTGAGCCTTCATAGCTGCGTTGATGGAGTCCTTGGTAACGTCCTTGCCCTTAACAACCGCTACGAGAATAGTGGTCGAGCCGGTGCAGGTGGGAACTCTCTGAGCAGAGCCGATAAGCTTGCCGTTGAGCTCGGGAATAACAAGGCCGATAGCCTTTGCAGCGCCGGTGGAGTTGGGAACGATGTTCTGTGCGCCTGCGCGTGCACGTCTGAGGTCGCCCTTTCTGTGAGGACCGTCAAGAATCATCTGGTCGCCGGTGTATGCGTGAACGGTGGTCATGATACCCGACTGAATGGGATATGCGTCGTTAAGAGCCTTTGCCATGGGAGCAAGGCAGTTAGTGGTGCAGGAAGCCGCGGAGATAATCTTATCGTCTGCGGTAAGGGTCTCGTTGTTTACGCCGAAAACGATGGTCTTGAGGTCCTTGCCTGCGGGAGCGGAGATAACGACCTTCTTTGCGCCTGCGTTGATGTGAGCCATGGACTTCTCGGTAGAGCAGTAGAAGCCGGTGCACTCAAGAACAACGTCAACGCCAAGCTCGCCCCAAGGGCAGTTAGCAGCGTCCTTCTCTGCGTAAATCTTGATGGTCTTGCCGCATACGGTAATGCTGTTCTCTTCCTCGTTTGCGGAGACGGTGTCAGCGTGCTCGTACTTGCCCTGTGCGGTGTCGTACTTAAGAAGATGAGCGAGCATCTTCGCGCTGGTGAGGTCGTTGATTGCTACGATCTCGTAGCCCTCTGCGCCGAACATCTGTCTGAAAGCAAGACGTCCGATACGGCCAAAGCCGTTGATAGCAACCTTAACATTTGCCATTTTGAAAATCCTCCAAAATATAAAAATTTAATAACAAACACGTGAAGTGCGCCTAACACACCATCATCAATTATAGCACAAGATTTCAAAATATACAATACCATTGAGAAAAATTTATCAATTTCGTTAAAAACCTCAATTTTAGAAAAAAAGCGGCGAAAAAATTGTGGAGATTGAAAAAACGCGACTTGACAACAGAGAAAAAATATTGTATAATTAACGGCGACCGAGCGGGGCAATCGCGCTATATGTTGCCGAAAGGTATTATAGTGAGGAAAGTCCGGGCATCGAAGGGCAGGATAACGGATAACGTCCGCCGAGGGCGACCTCCGGGAAAGTGCAACAGAAATAAACCGCCTCGTATGAGGCAAGGATGGAAAGGCGAGGTAAGAGCTCACCCACTTCTACGGCAACGTAGATTTGCTGTAAACCCTATCCGATGCAACACCTTGATTTTCGGGCTTTGCCCGACGGGCTGCCCGCCCGCTTCATGGTGGCAGAGCCGTAAGGCTTGAACTGCGAGGCAACTCGCAGTGAAGATAGATGATTGCTGCGCCAAAAGCGTACAGAACCCGGCTTACAAGCTCGGTCACAGCCTAAGCACAGAGGACATAGCTACCCGCTATGCCCTTTTTTAACGCTTATTTTCACTCGGCATACTATATAGATGGTTTGTTTTATTTTTGTAAACTTTCGGAGAGAGGCTTGACTCGCGCTCCAATATAAATTATAATATATTATCGGAGAATTACCAGATTTTATGTCTTTTTTTCCGCACATATTTGGAAATGACGTAAAAAACGTGGGCTTTTTCGGGCTTGGAAGGTCAAATCTTTCGCTTCTTTCTATGCTTTTGGGGAGCGATATTTCCGTCACGCTGCGCTCGGACAAAAAAATTGACCGAGGCATCCTGCCGAAGAAGCTTAAAATAAAAGCTATATACGAGGGTGACGCGGCTTTCGCGGAGCTTTGCGAGGACACGCTTGTCCTATCCCCATCGGTGAGGCGCGAGAGGTTCGAGCTTTCCATGGCGCGCGAGCGCGGAGTGTGTCTTACCTCTGACGCCGAGATGTTTTTCGAGCAAGTCAGTGCCCCCGTCTATGCCGTATCGGGCTCTGACGGAAAAAGCACCACGGCAACGCTCACACACCTCCTGCTTGGCGGCGAGGCCGGCGGTACGGGGCTTTGCGGCAACGTCGGTGAGCCTATGCTGGGTACGCTTGCGCGCGACCTCTCGCGCTACGTCACCGAGCTTTCGAGCTTCATGCTCAGATATATTCTGCCACGGAGCGAGCGTGCCGCTATAACGAATATCACTCCGAATCACCTCGATTGGCACGCGGATTTCGAGGAATACAGGGCGGCAAAGCTCGGTATTTACGAGAGAACTCGCGAGCCGGTTATAAACCTCGACGACAGCCATATCCGTGACACGGATCGCCTGTCTGCCTTTGCCGCCGTAACCGACAAAATCAGCTTTTCCGAGGCGGCGCTTCTCACTGAGGCAGAGGTTATTTACACCGTCGAGGGCGGCTTTATATGCAGAAACGGCACGCATTATTTAGAGCTCACAGACGTTCGCAGGCGCGAAGCGCACAACCTAAAAAATCTTATGCTTGCGCTCGCCCTCACCGACGGAAAACGCCTCTCGGACGCGCGCGAGGTTGCAAGAGAGTTCGGCGGACTCCCTCACAGGTTCGAATGGGTCGGCGAGTGCGAGGGCGTCAGATTTATCAACTCCTCAATAGACACGAGCCCCGCGAGGTGTGCAACAACGCTCTCCTCACTCACCGCGCCCGCAGTCGTCATACTTGGCGGCAGGGGCAAGGGGCTGTCCTTCGAGCCTATCCGCGAGCCGCTTGGAAATTTCGGACGCGCGGCGGTGTTGCTTGGCGAGAGCCGTGAAGAGATAATAAAAGCCCTGCCCGAGGGACTCCCCTATTTGACGGCGTCCTCGATGGAGGAGGCGGTAATGCTTGCCCGAGGTCTTGCAAGGCGCGGCGACATCGTGCTTCTCTCCCCTGCCGCAACGAGCTACGACTCCTATCGCAGCTTCGAGGAGCGCGGAGATAATTTCAAAACAATAGTTAAGGAATATTGCGATAAACGCTCAAAAACAGGATAAAAGCAAAGAAAGGTTTACAAATGAAGCGATATTTAACATTTTTCACACTGATAGCCATGACCCTACTTCTTCTCGTTTCCTGCGGCGGAGAGCCCGAGGCTCCCGAGGGAATGCAGGTGGTTTACGAGAGTCCCGAGGACGGATACGTCTTTTACGGGCCCGACGGCTGGACTGTATCCAACCGCGCAGGCATTGCGGCATGCTACGTGTCCGGAATAAATAAAACGTCTATCTCCTTTGCTAAGACTACTCTGCCCGAGGGGGTTGCGGTTGAGAATTATTTCGATACGGTAAAGGATGAGTTCGTTTACGATATCACACCGGTAGACCAAAGCAGCTTTGGTAAAAAGTGCAATTTCGGCACTGACAGAAAAACCGTCGCGTACAAGTACGTTTACACCTTCAAATACACCGACAAGGATACTACCGACATTGACCGCGACAACAACGTCTCCGAGGAAATAGAGCTTGACTTCACCTCCATGCAGATAATCGTTTCACATGACGGCAAGCTTTACATTTTCACCTACACCGCCCTCGGAACGCCCGATAACGAGACCTCGAATTACAGGCTTTACCTCGACGGCGCGCAGGCGGCGATAGACAGCTTCAAATTTACCGACAAATCAGAGGACACCTCCTCCGCCCCCGAATATCCGAAGGACTCCGACGGCTACAACATGGTATCTAACAAGACGCTTGCCGGCTTTGAGCTTTACCTGCCAGAGGGCTACGAGGTAATTGATAACAGCGGTATAGTTTCAGCAGTGCTTCGGGACGGCACGACGGTGTCCATCACTAAAGCAAACGAGGTTGGCGTAACCATAAGCGAATATTGGACGGCACGCAAGGCGGAGCTCTCAAAATTCGTCACCGACCTTGACGTGATACGCGAGAACGTAACCAACGTAAAAAACGACGAAACGGGGCTTTATTCAAGCGACGTCGTCTTTGGGAACCTTGAGCTTAACAGGGTTGCTCTCTACGAATATACATATGAGTTCGGCGGTGTAACCTATCACGTATATCAGCTTCTCGGCTGGACGAGGACCGACGGCTACGTATTCACCTACACAGCAAAGGAAGTCGATTATACGGAACACCTTGACGAGATTATGACGGTTATCGGGAAGGTAAGGTTCTGATGGCGGAAATTTATCTTGACAACAGCGCTACGACGAGAATATGCGACGAGGCTCTCCTAAGATATCGCGAGGTATCTCTCGAGCAGTACGGCAATCCCTCGTCGCTGCACGCGCTCGGCTTTGCGGGAGAGCGAGTTCTCGCCGAGGCAAGGCGCGAGATTCTCGAATCGCTCTCGGCGCGAGGCTCGAGTGTCGTTTTTACCGCCTCGGGCAGTGAGGCAAACAACCTTGCGATAGTTGGACGCGCACTCGCGAAGGAGCGATATAAAGGGGCAAAAATTATAACAACCGACGGCGAACACGCCTCGGTAAACGAGCCTCTCTTGAGGCTCGCTGATATGGGCTTCAGAATCGTGAAAATCCCCACTCGCGGGGGCAGGCTCGATACCGACGTGCTTGAGAGGGAGATGACGCCCGACGTCGTGCTTGTGACTATGATGATGGTCAATAACGAGACAGGCGCACTATACGACCTCGCAAATGTCGCACGCCTTATGCACAAGCGCTCGCCCGAGTCGGTGCTGCACGTTGACGCAACACAGTCCTACCTGAAGGTACCCTTCACAAAGTCCACGCTCGGCGCGGATATGATAACCCTCTCCTCTCACAAGATTGAGGGACCGAAGGGCGTTGGAGCGCTCGTAGTTGATGAAAAAATAATTAAAAATCACGGACTCTCGCCGCTTATTCTCGGCGGCGGTCAGGAGGGCGGACTGCGCTCGGGCACAGAGAACGTGCCGGGAATTGCCGCCTTTGCCGAGGCTGTGAAAATCGGCAGGGTGAGCCTTTCCGAAAGGCAGAGCTATCTTGCAGGGCTGCGCGAGTATCTGATTGAAAAATTTAACACGCTCCCCGCCCTTTCGGATATAAAGCTGACGTTACCCGAAATTCACGCGCCGCATATACTCAACGTCACGCTGCCGAAAATCAAGAGCGAAACCATGCTTCACCACCTCTCCTCCTTTGGCATTTACGTATCGAGCGGCTCGGCATGCTCGTCGAACTCGCGCCATACGTCCTCTGCTCTCGTAGCCTACGGTCACACGCCAAGCGAGGCAGACTGCTCTATCAGAATAAGCCTCTCACACAGGAATACTCGCGAGGAGCTTGACGAGCTTATATCCGTGCTCGCCGAGGGCCTCTCGCGCCTTGCAAGGATGAGAAGATGAACATTACGCTCATAAGCGTCGGCACGCTGAAGGAGAGCTATCTTTCCGAAGCGGTAGACGAATATAAAAAAAGAGTCTCGCAGTACGCGAGAGTCGACGAGATAAACATTAAAGAGGAAAAAATCCGCGACGAGGACGACCCGTCGGAGATACGCCGAGCGCTTGACGCGGAGGGCGAGAAAATTCTCGCCGCGATACCGAAGGGTGCGGCAAGTGTCGCCCTTTGCGTTGAGGGGCGCGAGTGCGACTCGCCCGCCCTTGCGCGCCTTATCGGAAAATACGGTGACGAGCGCGGGAAGATAGCCTTTATTATAGGCTCGTCCCATGGGCTCTCCCCCGCGGTAAAGGCGGCGGCAGACGAGAAGCTGTCGGTCTCGCGTCTTACCTTCCCACACCAGCTTATGAGGGTTATACTCTCCGAGGCACTCTATCGCTCGATGACGATACTTGCGGGAAAGAGATATCACAAGTAGCTAAGCTCCTCGGGGAAGGCACGCGCCATCGAGGCGTTCGAGTATTTTCTCTCGCCCGTGACCTCACGGATTGTTTTTATGAACGGCGGAATACACGGCTCTGTCTCGCGACGGGGAAGCTCGATTTCCATAATGCAGCTCCTCTTCCACTCGGGATAGACGTCTATCTCTATAACAAGCCCGCACCACGGGAAGCTGTGACGCCACTTTCTTATCGTGCGAGTGCCGGCTGCCTGCTCGCTCACAAGGCGCAGGTACTCAGTCTCGCCTATTTCCCTCTCGCGCTCTATGGCTGACATACCGTCAACACGCAGCTTTGAGGTTTCGGTGTAGACCGTGCGCTCGGGATATTTGCGCGCGCGCACTCTGCGTGTCTCGCCCTCTCGGGCTGTGAGATAGGTCTGTATTATCTCGGTGCATTCGTACCCATCGATACGCGAGAGCGCGTCTTGGTCGGGCAGACGAATTACGTATTTTCTTTCTATTTCAAGCTTACTCATCGAGTTTTTTACTCCTTATTAGGGCTTCTTATAAAGATTTTATCACAAAAACGCACTTTTTTCAAGGAAGCTATTTATTTTATCTTGACTTAAAGGAAAATTTGTGATAAAATGGTATTTGTAAAAGGATTGAAATGGAAAAAATCCTTCTTTTAACGGAAAGGCAGATAAAAATGGCAAAATTCATAGATAAAATCAAAGGCTTCTTTAGCAAGATTTCGGAGTTCTGCAAGGAAAAAACCAAAAAAATTAAGTGGAAGGTTGTTTGGGATAAGGTTACGACAGGTCTTCTTATTTTCGTTCTGTCCTCTCCTCTCCTTATTCTTGCATACATAATGATCTGGTTCTTTACAAGACAACAGTTCTAAATAAAAGAGAGAGCCGCCGTAAGGGCGGCTTTCTCTTTTATTTATAAAACGGCGAACTGAATGACACAGAATGCGGCATAAATTGCAAGAAGCGCTATGCCCTGCACTCTTGAGAGCTTTCCTCTGAAAATAGCGGGAATAGTCAAAATTGCCATAACGGCAAGCATAACGGGAATATCAAGCACGAGCGAGGCAGCGTTGCCAAAGAGGGTCGTGGAATCGGGCACGGGGAACGGCGAGATGGTAACAGCAACACCCGAAACGAGCACGAGGTTGAATATGTTAGCACCGATGATGTTACCGAGCGAGAGCGCGCTGTGCCCCTTGATAAGGGCTGTGATAGCGGTAACAAGCTCGGGAAGCGAGGTGCCGAGGGCAACGACGGTAAGCGCTATAACCGACTCGGACATACCAAGCTCGGTAGCGATAACAGTAGCACTCTTTACGAGAAGATGTGCACCGACAGCAATTACAAGCGCACCGAAAACGAGAACCGCTATATCCTTGACAAGTCCGTATTTACTGTCATCTGCAATCTCACACTCGTCGAGCGGCTCATCTGACTCCTCGACGGGATTTTTCTTCATATTGAGAACGTTCACCACCATATAGACGACGAATGCAAGAAGAAGAACTATACCCGACCAAAGGTCGAACCTACCGAAGAAGTAGGCGTTTACCGCGTAGAATGCCGCCACGCCAAAGAAGAAGCATACGGGGAAAATGAGCGAGCGCTTGTCCGCACGGCCGGGCTTAACAGTGATGGTTATAGCCGCAATAAGCGCAGTATTACAGATAATAGAGCCTATGGCGTTGCCGTAGGCAATCTCGCCGGAGCCGCTCGCCGCTGCGAGTGCCGAGGTCATAACCTCGGGGAGCGTCGTGCCTATGGAAACGACGGTTGCGCCGATTAAAAGCTCGGGGAGCTTAAAGCGCTTTGCGATACCGGTCGCCGCGTCAACGAACCAGTCTCCGCCCTTGATAAGCAGGATAAGTCCAAACACGAACAGAAAATAGTGGTCGGGGATAAAATCAAACATTTTTTCTCTCCTTTGTTTTTCTTTTTTAGCCTAAGAATGAGGTAACAAATATTTCAATTCCGATTAAAATAAGTATTGTGCCTCCGAAGACAGAGGATTTGCCTGCAAGTGCCGTGCCGAATTTTTTACCGAGCAAAATACCGCCGAGGCAGATAAAGAGCGTGACGGCGGCAATAAGCAAAACGCACACGAGCGCCGCTACAAGGTCGTAGTCTGCGATGGTAAAGCCGACCGACAAGGCGTCAATTGAGGTTGCAACGCCCTGAACGAGCAGCGCCGAAAGACCAAGTCTGCGGTTTTCACACTCGCAGCTGCCGCTTTCGAGGTCGCACTTGCACCTCAGCCCCTCGTAGAGCATTTTTCCGCCAATAAAGCCGAGGAGCAAAAGGGCTATCCACGGCACGAATTTCTCGAAAATCGCGAATTTTTCAACCACGGTATGCACGCATACCCAGCCGAGAAGCGGCATTAGCGCCTGAAAAAACGCGAACGTGCCCGCAACGCCAAGGCTCTTTGTCCTGCTCATACGGGGCTCGTTAAGACCGTTCGCCAGCGAGACCGAAAAGGCGTCCATAGCAAGCCCAACGCCGAGAACTATGCTGTTAAAGAAAAATCGAAAATCAAGCATAAAAAAACCTCAAAGCAAAAAAACAAGTATAGCCGCGAAGCTATACTCAATAATACCTCATGTATAGCGCTCGCAATACATGAGTCTCGCAAATTAAAGCAAGCCAGACCTTTCGGCCAGGGTGTTGACTTGCTACGCCTGTGGCGCTTACTACTCCCTCATTAACAACGAAAGTATATCACGAAAAGACACATTTGTCAATATCATATGCGCAAAAAGGCGGCTTTATTTATACAAATCTTATACAAATCTTTGTATTTTAAGTATTGACACGGCTATAATTTTATGGTAAAATTAAAAGGCTGACCTCAAGTGCAGCACTCAAGATGATATAAAGGGGTATCGCCAAGTGGTAAGGCAAGGGACTTTGACTCCCTTACTCGTAGGTTCAAATCCTGCTACCCCTGCCAGAAAAAAGCACACATTTGTCTACCAAGACAATGTGTGCTTTTTTCAACGAAATTCGCCTTTGGCGAGTGAAATATGGCTTCGCCATGTGAAATAGCTCCGCTGTGAAATATTTGCTACGCAAATGTGATGGGCGAATTTCATTTCACATTGCGACGAAGGAGCAATATTTCACAATTTCCAAAGGAAATTATTTCACATTCGGCAGGTGCCGAATATTTCACTTGAAAAACTTACCGTCCTATGATATAATAACGGCAGAAAGGCGGTGTTATTATGGCAGATTCCAAACTTCGTGATCTATCCACAGTCTTTGCAGTTAAAGTAATTAAGTTGTGCGATAGCGTAAAAGGACATTATTCTCTTGTAAATCAGTTAGAGCGTTCGTCAACCTCTATCGGAGCCAACATTCACGAAGCGAATTATGCTCACAGCAAAGCCGACTTTATTGCCAAATTTCAAATCGCACTGAAAGAATGC
>JAZOSP010000019.1:0-8719 GCA_045657165.1 Eubacteriales bacterium | reverse complement strand
TTGCAACCTACGGTGTCGATTACTACAGTCTCGGTGTTAAGGCAGGCGATATGGCGGCTGACATCCTCATTGACGGTGACGACCCCTCTGCTATGCCGGTTGCCACCGACCCGAACCCCGCCTTGACCGTTAACTCTGCGGTTGCCGATGACATCGGCTTCACAATTCCTCAGGCAATCCTTGACCGCGCGACCGACGCACAGACAAGCACCGTCACGCGTGTTGAGTCGGCTATAGTATCCGACGGCGCTGACTACGTAGTCGGCATTCTCCAGCTTTTGCCCCACGTTGCCCTTGACCAGGCGAACGAAGGCTTCCAGGACCAGCTGTCGGTACGTATGAACGCCGCAGGCAAGACCGTAAAGATATACGACAACGACGCCTCCGGCGAGGACAGCAACAACATGACCATCGCAACCACCTACGTAACCCAGAACGTTGACCTCATCTACACCATCGCAACCTCCTCCTCTGTGGCAGCAATGACCGCGACCGAGGGTACCGATATCCCGGTTCTCTTCAACGCTGTTACCAATCCTGTCGGCGAGGGACTTGTCGAGTCGATGAATGCCCCCGGCGGCAACGTCACAGGTGTATCCGACATCAACCCTGTTGAGGCACAGCTTGACCTGATTGCAGAGCTGACAGGCAAGGAAAACCCCAAGATCGGCTTCCTCTACACCTCCTCTGAAACTAACTCTGTATTCCAGGTCAAGACTCTCGGAATCCCCCACTGCAACGAAAAGGGCTACACCTACGTAGAGAGCGGCATTGTCGATATCACCAATCTGCAAAGTGCAATGCTCAAGCTGCAGCAGGAGGGAGTGGACGCCATCTATATCCCGACCGATAACCTGCTCGCTAACGCCGCTGCCACCGTGCACGAGCTTAACTGCGGCGAATAATTCTTCTAAGATTAAGGATATATTATGTTTGAACAACTGCTAAACGGCACGACAGAGGGTCTGATTTGGGGTCTTCTGGCGCTTGGGTTCTATATTGCTTTCCGTCTTTTGGATTTTGCGGATATGACCTGCGAGGGCTCCTTCGTTCTCGGCGGCTCGGCTTACGCGCTCCTGACCTTCTGGGGGCTTAACCCCTTCGTTGTGACCGTGTTCTCCTTTGGCTTCGGCTGCTTTGCGGGTATGTTTACAGGTCTATTGCATACCAAGCTGAAGATACCGCCTATCTTGTCGGGTATTCTGACGATGACGGCACTCTATTCTATAAACCTGCATATCATGGGTCCGATTAAGAACGCGCTGACCAACCCCACCGCGACGATTATGAAGGAGCATAAGATCGTTACTATTCTCGGGGAATTTATTCCTTTGTCAAATCGCGATCTGACCCTCATCTTTACTCTCATAGTCGTGTTCGTGATGATCTCCTTCCTTTATTGGTTCTTCGGCACCGAGCTTGGCTGCGCCATCCGCGCAACAGGCACCAACGAGAAGATGTGCCGCGCGCAGGGCATTAACACCGACACGACCAAGATTGTCGGTCTTGCGCTTGCAAACGGCCTTATCGCCCTCTCGGGCTGTATCTACTCGCAGTATATGAGCCTCGCCGACGTCAAGCTTGGTATAGGCTCGATAGTTATCGGTCTTGCCGCAATTATTATCGGTGAGGCAATCTTTGCTTGGGCAAAGAACTTCTACCTGCGCCTTGTCGGTATCGTCGTCGGTGCTATCATCTACCGCGTCATTTTGGCACTTATCATCTACTTCGGTCTGCCGAGCGAGGATATGAAGCTCTTTACTGCTATCATTGTCATCGTGGCGCTGGGCGCGATGTCCTCTAAGGCTCAGATTAAAGCCTTCTTTTCACGCCTGTTCGGCGAGAAAAAAGAGGAGGTAGAAAAGTAATGGAAAGAACACCTATCCTTGAAATCAAGGGTGCGACTAAAATTTTCAACCCCGGTACAGTAAACGCAAAATGTGCTCTTGACCACTTGAATCTCACCATCAACGACGGCGATTTTATCACCGTCATCGGCGGTAACGGTGCGGGAAAAAGCACGCTTATGAATGCTATCACCGGAGTCTTTCAGCTTGACGAGGGCACTGTTACCCTTGACGGCAAATGTCTTAACGGCATGCCCGAGCACAAGCGCGCAAGCTTCTTTGGCAGGGTTTTCCAAGACCCCATGACGGGCACTGCTGCGGACATGCAAATCGACGAGAACCTTGCACTTGCTAAGCGTCGCGGAAAGCGTCACGGTCTTAGCTGGGGCGTTACCAACGCCGAGCGCGAGGAGTATTACGAGCTATTAAAGGTGCTTGACCTCGGGCTTGAGGAGAGGCTTACCTCAAAGGTGGGACTTCTCTCGGGCGGTCAGAGGCAGGCGATAACACTGCTTATGGCAACTCTCATAAAGCCGAAGGTGCTTCTCCTTGACGAGCACACGGCAGCACTCGACCCTAAAACCGCGGCAAAGGTGCTTGAGATAACCGACAGGATAGTCAAGGAAAATTCTCTCACGACTCTTATGATAACCCACAATATGAAGGACGCGATAAAGCACGGCAACCGCCTTATAATGCTTCACGCGGGCAGAGTTATTATCGACGTCTCGGGAGAAGAAAAAGAGAAGCTTACCGTCGAGGAGCTGCTCGGCATGTTCACGAGAGCAAGCGGCGATGAGTTCTCAAGTGACAGAGCTATATTATCTTAAAAACGGTAAAAAACCGACTCGCGCTTGCGGGTCGGTTTTTTTGCTAATATACTTGATTTGTTCCTCAATATATGTTAAAATACAAGAGTTGAATAAAAATACGGAGAAATATATGTATTACGGTTATAATATCAGCGACTACACGGCGGCGCTTGCCGAGAGAGCAGAGCGCGACGCGGCACCCGTGTTCAAAAAAATAGAGGAAAATGCGCTTTTTTGCTCTGCGAAGGTGCTCACCGCCTTTCAGGAGTGTAACGTTTCCACCGCCGACTTTATCGAGGTCACGGGCTACGGCTACACCGACTCTGGAAGGGATAAGCTCGAGGAAATTTACGCTCGCGTTTTCGGCGCTGAGGACGCACTCGTGCGCCCACAGCTCATGTCGGGCACGCACGCACTCGCCGTCACTCTCGGTGGACTCCTTAAATACGGCGACACGCTTCTCTATGTTTCAGGCGAGCCCTACGACACCCTGCGCAGCGTTATAGGCACGGCAGGCGACAGCCGCAACTCACTTATAAAGTGCGGTGTTAAATACGAGGAAATAAACCTTATTGGTAACGACTTTGACCTCGACGCTATACGCGAGAGAGTAGCAAAGGGCGATATACGTGTTGCGGCAATTCAGCGCAGCCGCGGCTACGCACAGAGAAAGAGTCTCACGATAGACAAAATTGCTGAGGCGATAAGGGTAATCAAGGAAGCCTCTCCGAGCACGATAGTTATGGTTGACAACTGCTACGGCGAGTTCACCGAGGATAGAGAGCCTACAGACGTCGGGGCTGACGTTTTCGTCGGCTCTATGATGAAAAATCTCGGTGCGGGCTTTGCAGTTTCGGGCGGCTATTGCGTAGGGCGGCGCGGCGTTATAGAGGATATTGCCGAGCGCCTGACCGCCCCCTGCGTTGGCAAGGACCTCGGTGCTAATTTCAATCAGCTCGCCTCATTTTATAAGGGCTTCTTTATGGCACCCGCGGCAGTCGCAGCAACGCTAAAATCCATGGTATTCGCGGCAAGAATGCTCGAGCTTGCGGGCTTTTCGGAGGTTGACCCGAAATACGATGAAAAACGCACCGACATCGTTCAAACAATGAATCTCCACTCCGCGGAAAAGCTGATTAAATTCTGCCGCGGTATTCAAAAGGGATCACCCGTTGAGGCATATTGCACGCCCGAACCGGGTGATATGCCGGGCTATCCTCACCCCGAGATTATGGCGGCAGGCACCTTCGTTACGGGAGCTACCAACGAGCTCAGCTGCGACGGCCCTCTTTGCGAGCCGTACACCGCATATATGCAGGGCGGCCTTACCTACGAGTACGGCAAGCTTGGCGTTATGCGCGCCATTGACGAAATGCTCGACCTTACGCAAAAGCTATGAGTACTTGTTATATAGTAGGCGCAGGAGATTTTTACGGTGAGCTTACCCCAAGCAAAGGCGACCTCGTTATAGCAGCAGACGGCGGCTATGACGCGCTTCTTGCGCGCGGTATACGCTGCGACCTGCTTGTCGGTGATATGGACTCGATTCGAGAAGGCGGCTCTGCGACAGATACTCTGCTCTACCCCGTCGAAAAGGATGACACCGATACGGCTCTTGCCTACCTTGAGGGTGTGCGGCGCGGCTATACCGATTTCCGACTTTACGGCTGCACTGGCGGCAGGTGCGACCACACCTTTGCGAATTATGCCCTGCTCGCTCATATGAGAGAGTGCGGTCATACTGCAACGCTGGTAGACAACGGATTTGAGATTTTTGCAATAAGAAACGAGAAAATCTCTATAAAACGCCGCACGGGTGCCACCTTATCGGTGTTCGCCTTTGGCAAAGAGGCGAGGGGTGTTACCCTCACGGGAGTCAAATATCCGCTGAAGAATTACACCCTCACACCGAGTGTCGCACTTGGCGTGTCTAACAAATTCGAGGGCAACGTGGCGACGGTTGAGGTGTGTGACGGCACACTTCTTGTAATGGCAGAAATTTAGTCGAAATTTTGTCAAAGCACTTGACAAGAGAAAAAAGCTGTGCTATACTCTTTTTGAACCGAACAGAATATACATCAGGGGTGCGTTTTGCTGAGATGGCGCTGTGCGCCGAACCCTTTAACCTGATACGGATAATGCCGTCGTAGGGAGATTAATGGTACTTATGCCAAAATTTTACCGCGCGGATGATATATCCTGCGCGGTATTTTATATTTTACGGAGGTTGGTATGAATACCAAAACTCAAAACAGCTTGAGGGCTCTTGTGGAATGCAGTATTATGATTGCTCTTTCCACCGTCCTCAGCGTTGTGCCGCTTTTTGAGATGCCATACGGCGGCTCTATCACTCTGGCATCATTTTTACCCATTGTCGTTATTGCTTACAGACACGGGCTCGGCTACGGGCTCGGTACCGCAACGGTAGCAGCGGTTATCCAAATGCTTTTGGGACTCAAGAATTTTTCCTATTTCACCACGTGGCAGTCCCTCGTCGCCCTTGCCGTATTTGACTACGTGCTCGCATTTGTGGTTTTCGGACTTGCAGGAATTTTTAGAAGGGTTTTCAAGCAGCAAAATCTCGGTATGGTAGCCGGTGCGGCTATGGCATCTGTGCTACGCTACATATGCCACGTTATTTCCGGCGCGACAATCTGGGCAGGTCTTTCCATTCCTACCGAAGCCGCGCTTCTCTACTCCTTAAGCTATAACGCTACGTATATGGTTCCCGAGACGATAATTCTTGTTCTCACGGCAGGATATCTTGCCTCTGCACTCGATTTCCGCACAAAGAATCCCACGAGAATAAAGAGCATGAAGCTTGATACGGTGTCCTCGTGGTGCATTGTCGGCGCAGGGCTTGCGCTGCTTGCCGCGCTCATAACCGACACCGTGCTGGTGTTCTCGAAGCTTCAAAATTATAACAGCGGCGAATTTATGATACTCGGGCTTTCCTCTGTTAATTGGCTCGCCGTAGGTATAGTAACGGGTGCTGCACTGATTATAGCAGCAACTCTTGTAATCTACGCGAGAGCAAGAAAATCTGCAAAAATGTAAACTTTCATTTATATAATTGAGTGAATAACAAAAAGAACCGCTCGGTGAGGCACTTAAGTCCCCGCTTGGCGGTTCTTTTTTACTTTTCTGAAGCCGTGCCTGCGACCGTGCGGCGGCGCGGTCCGGACCTTCTCTTTCTCGCCTTGCGTCTGACGCTCGCCTTCTCAATGCCCTCGCGGTACTCGAGAAGCTCCTTTTCGTCAGCTATGCGAATTATGCGCTTTGCGCGCCACGTATCGTTGAAATTGCGGTGAAGCCTCAAGGTAAGAAGCATTTTTCCATCGCGCTTACAGCTATAAGGCAGGGTGTACTTCTGCCCCTTTGAATGTAGAGTGCGCCCGAGCGACTCAAGCGGTGAGTTACATATCGGGCAAAGCGGATTCTTTACCACCTCGTCCTCGAGCAGCTCTCCTATCGTGACGTAGCCGTCATCGCCCGCGTCGGCGTCGCCGATGACCGATTCTGAGAGAAACTCCCCTCTTTGCTCGGAATACCTTCGCACGCCCTCGGCGACGTCAAGCTTCGTTGCCACGAGCGCTGTAAAATACGCGTCGTTCAAGGCGTCGTGCGCCGGGAGATTCTGCGGAATCTCGAAATACTCCATAGCATACTCGAGCGAGCGCTGCTTTGACGCTCCGTCGGTCTGCGTGTTGAAAATGCGCTGCAGGTCGTAGACACCGTCGAGCCAATCAAACGGCACGCCGTGCACGTTGAAATTTTCCTTAAGCATAGGAATGTCGTCAGGCCCCCACGTTAGGAACACGAAATCCTTGCCGCACCAGCTCTTAAAGCGCTCTGCAGCCTCTGGAAGCGGAGTTCCCATATCCATCTGCTCCTGAGTTATTCCCGTCAGCTCGGATACGTGCTTATGCAGCTTCTTGAAATATTTCGGCTTTACTATTATCTGATAAGAGCCGCAGATATTCATGTTTTTATCGAGCTTTACTGCTCCTATCTGTATAACCTCGCCGCGAAGTCGGCAGGAGAGCTGGCGCTGAACGGCAAGAGCCTTTTGCGCGTATGCCTGATTCCACTCGAGGTCAAGCGTTATGTAATACATTCATATATCCTTTTCGGGTTATCACTTAAAAAGTATCCATATCATTATATCACCCGCGGTAATAAAAGTCAATAGTTAAACAAGATAAAAAGCCACGGACGCGCAATTATATCCTGCTGTGCGTTCTTGGTAGTTGTTACCTCTGTTTTGTCTGCCATGGTCGCCGTTACCGTTTCGGCGTTGGTATGCTCGCCGCTTTCGTCAAAGGCTGCAAGAGTCTTGCCATTTTCGTCTACCTCGTTTTCGGTGTAGAGCTTGGACGAGGGATCGAGGGAGTTATAGGTGAAGGACTGAATTTCCACACCCTTATCGTTAAACACGTGCTCCTCAATATTGATACCGATTTTGAGCTCCTCGCCCTCAACGTAGCTTTCCTTGCGTACAAGCTCGCCTGCGGGGGTGTAGAAGTAAGTTCTACCGACACATAAAAAGTCCGCACCTGGCAGAATTCCGAAGAATTCTTTCAAGTGCGGAGAAACAATTTTATAAATAGGTGTTTTTAATCAATATCATGTTTATGGAGAAATAGTTGACCTTTATAGAATTCTATCAATATCATTTTCGTATGATCTGACAATCCATCTACGTTTAATTGAGCCAAATAGAAATCTATTAATTTAGGCATGTATACTAACTCAAATTCTTTTTTTAAATCTTGTGAAAAATCATCTTGTTTTAAAACATAAAAACTCAAAATTGATTTTTCTGTTTTGCTGTGAGCATATAGTGAAGCAATAACTCGACCTTTAATTTTATTTTTTAAGTAGTACGCATCTTTCGTATTAGCAAATGTAGCGTAATCTCTACCTAAAAAAGCAAAATTCAAAAAAACATTTGTATTTTTAAAAAGACTTTTTGCGCATTTTACAGAACAACAAAAAGTTTCCCCCTTATTTAAAGGCCTAATTTTCACTTCCATAAGATACTTATCTCCGTATATGTTTATTTATATGAACTGCAATATAACTTATTTTAGATGATTAGTTCGCCATCCTTTACCTTTCATCCATTTTTTCCAGTTAGACTTTTTAATATTATCTTGTAATTGCTTGTAAATTCTATAAGCCTCATCCTTGTCTGTAACAGGCTTTCCAGTTTCCGGATTGATACCTGTGCCATCGCTAAATCTAATTGGTCCCGTACTAGCTTTAGCAAACATAATCAACCCCGCCAAAGCCGATGCAGCAATAGCACCGCCAACAGGAATTGCTACACTAACAGTTGTACCTACTAAAACCAGCTCTCCGGCAGTAGTTAACATAGGAGCAAGGAAAGGAATTGATGCATTAAACGTAAGACTGAGCAATTGAGGAGCAGCAACAGCTAATCCAATGAAACCACCAATTACAGTTCCAATATCCCAACCTGCATTAAACCCATAACCAGTTGCATGACCAATAGCACCTCCGATTAGCCCGCCTGAACCTAAAACGATAAGCCCCGCACCAATCGCCTGTGCTCCGGGAAGAAAGCAAAGAGCAATACCTCCTGCAATTGCAAGCGTTGATCCCAATGCTCTCCAAAAAGTTCCCCAATCCCAAGTTCCATTAGGATCATAGCCCATAACAGGATTATTTCCACAATAAGCATACAGATTAAGACCGTTAATGCTTTCGGGATCAAGATAGGAGATATCATCAATGGTCATGAAACGACCGATCTCAGGGTCATAGTATCTTGTCTTAAGGAAGTAAAGGTTCGTTTCGGTATCGAGGTAGTAGCTACGGTATCTAAAGGGGTTAACAATACCGATATGATTGCTATCAGTAATTTCAGAACCATCTACATTGAGAACCTTGCAGTTGCCCCACGCATCGTAGTTATATTTTACCACAACATTGCCACTATTGTCAAGTAGAGCTACAATATTTGCCTGCGCATCTTTTCTGTAGAAGTATGTCGAGCCGTTGTACTTAAGGGCAAATACTCCCGTATGGTCATAT
>JAZOSP010000018.1:0-10169 GCA_045657165.1 Eubacteriales bacterium | reverse complement strand
AGGCATAAAAAGACAGCCGCTTGAGCGGCTGCCTGAGAAATATTTGCGGTTGGCGGATTCTTCAACGAGCCTTTAGGCTCAGCCGGTATTATGCCCTTGAAGGGCTGGTGCATACCACGCGTTCAACGCGTGGTTTTGATTGTCGTATGTGTTTAGTTCGTTTACTTAATAAGTAGAAAAGAGATTTTGCGTCATACCGTTTTTGTGAACCTTATCTTTACCTCGGTCAGTTCATTTCTTATCTCGGTGCTGACGGTCAGAAAATCGTATTCTGCGAAAAATCCGTCCTCAATCGGAGCACGCTGTGCGTCACCTTTCGGTACTTCAAAGTACTCAAGAATCCTCGCGACCGTGTGCCTTGTGCCTACAGCGCGCTCGCGGTATAGGAAGATGTCAGCAATCTCGTAATCCTCATTTTGTGCCCAGTCAAGCGCAGGGGGCGTGCCGTCGTTGCCAAAGACTTCAACGCGCATTTTCCTCCTCGGCAAAAGGGTAAGTATGAGTGTTTTCCCTTCATTGAGCGTCGCACTGTCGCGTGAGCTGAAGCGCCCGATACTGCGCACCTCGTCTGTAGATATCATAACAAGTCTGAAAAGATATATGTAGATAAAAAGCATGCCGATGATGAGTGTCACAATAAGTGGGTAAAGCTTGCCGGGTGTGGTCACGTGAGGATTATATCTTATCGTTAAAATGAGAAGCACAACAAGCGGAAGCTCGGTGAGATACATCGACAGCTTCGTTGATGATAAAATAATATGTTTTTTCAATTCTTATAAATCCTATCTTCTATTGTTTTTTTATAAAACGGCAAAAATGTAAATCATAGTTATCAAGTTAAGTCTTGTTAAGGCTTGATACCATCTCTTTAAGCTTGTCCATCACGGGCTTGATTTTGCTTGGGTCAAGCTTTTTGCGCCGCCTGTCGTAGGTGAGAAATCCGTTCGTTTCGTCCTCAATATCGGATAGCTCAGTGTAGATAAATCCCGAGGCTCCCATCCGTATCGCTTTTCCCACCTCACACTCGTATAGACGTATGAGCGCCTCCTCAAGCTCGCGTGGGCTCTCAAATATCGAGTAGCCGTAGTTTTTCTCACCGAAAAGATGACCACCGACTCTGTGTGAGTAGCCGCCAAACTCGCTGATGACGAGTGGGCGCGTGGGCGGCTTCTTAATACTTATTGGCTTGAAATAGACGTGGCGCGAGTCAACGTCGCTCATTTTCCCTGTGAACCAGCCCGAGGTTGTGTCGATTATCTTATCGGGCGCTGCCGCCTTTGCAAGTGCGTACATTTTGTCCGATTCAAACTGCCCCCAGCCCTCGTTGAAAACTGTATAATAAAGCACCGAGGGGTATGAATCGAGATAGGCTATCTCATCGAGCATATGCTCGATGAATATCTCGCGGCTTTTTTGGCGCGGGTGCAGAAATCTGTCGGGTAGCCTTTTCATACCGAGCGTTGGGAGCGCCGTGTCGCGTAGGAAGGAGTAGCCCGAATTGTTCACCATATCTTGAAAGACTATCATACCGAGCCTGTCGCAAAGGCTGTAAAATATCCCCGGCTCGACCTTTATGTGCTTTCTCAGCACGTTGAAGCCGTAGCTTTTCGCGGCTAAGATGTCGTCGCGGTAGCCCTCAGCTGTCGCGGGAAGATAAATACCGTCGGGAAAATAGCCCTGGTCGAGAAGCCCGTTGAACAGATATGGCTCGCCGTTCAGAGTGAGTCGCGGAACACCGGATATTTCCTTCATACCTATCTCGCGTAGGGCAAAGTAGGAGCGTACGCTGTCTCCACCAGACTCAAGCGTAAAGTCGTAAATGTATGGGTTCTCGGGCGACCAGAGGTGTATATCGCGAGGCTCGAGCATAAGCTCGTCGCCCTCGAACTCGTAGACCGTGCCGTCTGAGAGCGTAAGCCGCTTTTTATCCTCACCGCCGAGAATTTTAAGTGTCGCTGAGCGCATATTAGCGCTTATTCTGATTTCCTCTATATACTCCTTGGGCACCGATTCAAGCCACACGGTCTGCCATATTCCGCTGACGGGCGTGTACCACATACCCCCGCGGCGGCGCCTTTGCTTGCCGTAGGGGTAGTCGTGCGAGAGGTCGTCTGTCGCCTTGACGACGAGCGTGTTTTCACCTTCTGAAAGTACCTCTGTGACGTCGACCGAGAAGGGAAGATAACCGCCCTCGTGGTGAGCTACCTTGACTCCGCCAAGCCATACGTCGGCTATCTGGTCTACTGCTCCGAAATGGAGAATAACCCTGTCCCGAATAAAGCCATCGGGGAGATTGAACGTGCGCTTATAATAGAGCCGCTCACCGCGCGAAAATCTGCGTTCGATACCCGAGAGTGCCGACTCGGGAGGGAATGGAACGAGTATCCTCTCGGAAAAGACCTCGGGCATCTCCTCGCCTGCCACAGCGAAATCCCACTCGCCGTTAAGGCAGAAATAGGAGTCGCGTACAAGGCGAGGGCGCGGATAGTCGCTAAAGGGGCAATCGGGGTTCATTTTTTCCGAGTATTCCGTGTAAAGGGTGTTATATTGCTTCATAGAAAAAATCCTTTATCTTTAGTAAACCGGAAGCACTGACGCAAGGAGCATAAGCGCGGAAAATGCGAGGAATATAAGCGCACCTGTGTTGAAAATCGCAACACGGGGTACATCTATCGGGCGAAGGGCGAACTTGTTTTTAGGCGATAGCGTTATTCTTCGCTTTACAAGCACGATTATCAGCATAACGATACCCATTATCGCGAGCGCCCACTGGAGAAGGAGATAGCCGATAAGCGATAAGCTCGTTGAGATAATCGTCATGGACTGCTCGGGTGTCAATTCTCCTTGGATATACATAAGCTCCTCGAGGCGCACCATGCTGTCTCCGAGCAGCAGGACGGGGACCGTGCCCAAAAAATTTATCAGCATATGAAGAATACAGGTGTACTTTATATTGCGCGACTTTGTATAGACGTAGCCGAGCACAATGCCTACGAGTGTCGCGAAAAAGAGCTGATTGAAGTTGCCGTGGAAAAGACCGAAGGCGATAGCCGATACGATAATGGAAAGCCACTCGCCAAAGCGCGAGAGCTTATCTATAAACACCTTTCTGAAAATGAGCTCCTCGACGATTGGACCGATGATTACGACGACGAGCACTGCGAGCCACAGGGGCGTGTTAGCTATAAGAATTGACGTGGTATCGTCGGGAACGTAGCCCGTAATAAGCGAGAGGAGGGTAGATACGAAGCTGCCGATATAAGCGCCAATTTGCACGCCTGCCATACAAATAAGAAAGGCGACGGTAAGCTCGGCAAGCGAGAGCTTCGACTTTTTCTCACGCTTTGAGGGCACGCCTATAAGTGTGAGTCTGAATATGGGGTAGCCGACGGCGTACATACAAACGACCTGTATAATCCAGACGTAATATACGCTGCCGAAAATCTCGTGCGCCGCCTTAACGCCGACAAGGCTCTTCATAATTTCAAAGAAAAGCGCCGAGGACATAAAGGCTGCAAGCAGGTTAGCGACGAGAAGATAGACTGTTATGGCTATGCCGAAGCGCGAATATGAGCGCTTGGCGAGGCGCGCGCCAAAGCGCCCGTTGATTTCGAACTTATTATAATTTGCTGTTTTCATAATGCTTTTCCTCACAGGTTTATATCAACATTTTAACATTCCTTTGGGAAAAATACAACCGTTTTCCGAAAATATTAACCGACTGTTAAACTATTTATTTAGAATAACCAAAAAACGCCGACTTTTTTCTACCTCAATTTTCGGCGAAAATATTTAATTTTCCTTGAAAAAAAGAAAGTTGTGTGCTACAATAATTATGTATTTTATTTTTGCGGGCGCACGTGCGCCTGGGCTTGGAGATTATTATGTTCTGTAAGGGCTTTGACAACGACAAATACTTAAAGCTGCAATCTCAGAAGATAAAGGAGCGCATATCTCTCTTCGGTGAGAGGCTTTATCTTGAGTTTGGCGGCAAGATTTTCGACGATTTTCACGCCTCGCGCGTGCTTCCGGGTTTTGCTCCCGACAGCAAAATCAAAATGCTGATAGAGCTTCGGGACGAGGCGGAGATTATCATAGCAATCAACACGGGCGATATAGAGAAAAATAAGGTCAGAGGCGACCTCGGAATCACCTACGACCTCGACGTTTTACGCCTTATCGACGCCTTCCGCGGCTACGGGCTATACGTCGGCTCGGTGGTTATGACGAGGTATAAATCGAACCCCGTCGCCGACGCCTTCAAGCAAAAGCTTGAAAAGCTCGGTATCAAGGTGTACAAGCATTACGCCATCGACGGCTATCCGCACAACATTCCGCTCATCGTCTCCGACGAGGGCTACGGCAAAAACGAGTATGCCGAAACCAGCCGTTCTATCGTGGTCGTCACCGCCCCCGGCCCCGGCTCGGGAAAGATGGCAACCTGTCTCTCGCAGATATATCACGAGAGCAAGATGGGAAGAAAATCCGGCTATGCGAAGTTTGAGACCTTCCCTATATGGAACCTGCCCTTAAATCACCCCGTCAACCTCGCCTATGAGGCTGCGACGGCAGACCTTGCCGACGTCAATATGATTGACCCCTTCCACCTCGAGGCGTACGGCAAGACAACGGTCAACTATAACCGCGACGTCGAGGTTTTCCCCGTGCTTCGCTCAA
Source organism: Eubacteriales bacterium (assembly GCA_045657165.1). Classification (GTDB taxonomy): domain Bacteria; phylum Bacillota; class Clostridia; order Oscillospirales; family CAG-272; genus UBA1740. The sequence goes on along the minus strand of JAZOSP010000018.1, from coordinate 5,492 downwards.
TGCTCGAGGGTATTCTCGGAGAGTGCCCCTACAAATCCCCGACCGATATGGGAGTAAATATGGCGGGCTTTTGCGTTTACGACGACGCGGCGGTCTCATCTGCTGCAAGGCAGGAAATAGTAAGGCGCTATTACAACGCTCTTTGCAATATGCGTAAGGGCTCGGACTCCGACACCGAGCTGCAGAAGATAGAGCTGCTTATGCAAAAGCTATCCTGCACTCCCGAGATAGAGCGCCCCTGCGTTGCGGCGGCGCTTGAAAAGGCTGAGGAAACCGGTAACCCCGCGGTTTCGATAGAGCTAAACGATGGCAGAATAGTGACGGGCAAGACCTCATCTCTTCTCGGTGCGTCGAGCGCAGCGCTTCTCAACGCCTTAAAGGCGATAGCGGGTATCTCGCCCGAAACCGACGTTATCTCGCCCGAAATTTTAGAGCCCATACAGCGGCTTAAAACCGAGCACCTCGGTAATCACAACCCCCGTCTTCATACCGACGAGGTTTTGATTGCCCTCTCGATATCGGCGGTCGATAATCTCTATGCGCGCCGCGCTATGGAGGCGCTTCCCGAGCTTCGCTACGCCGAGGTGCACTCGACGGTAATTTTATCGCAGGTTGACTCCTCGACCTTCAGAAAGCTTGGTGTAAACCTCTCCTGCGAGCCTAAATATCAGACTAAAAAGCTGTTCCATAACTAATGAAAGAGAGGTAATACAATGCAGTTCAGTGCAAATCACCCGATTTTGTTCGTTCTCGCAGGTATCGTTATTGCCGTGGTGCTCGCACAGTCGGTTTATTTCCTTATTAAATCGGTGCGCCGCGCGAGAGAAATCAAAATGGACAAAAGGGTTATCAAAAAGACGGTAATCTCTGCCGCTATTTTCACGATAGCGCCTGCCGTTTCGATAGTAATCACTGTGCTTACTCTTTCGCAATCACTCGGTATCGCGCTTCCGTGGCTTCGCCTGTCGGTTGTCGGCTCGCTCTCCTATGAAACGATAGCCGCCGCAAACGCCGCCTCGGGCATGGGAACGACGCTTGCTGACCTTATGAAGGGGATTACGGCTTCGCAGTACGTGACGATTGCGATAGTTATGACGGTCTCCATTCTCGTTGGTATATGGCTTGTGCCTGTTATTGCAAAGAGAATGCAAAAGGGACTCGTGTCATTTGAGAAAAAGGACGCGAAGTGGAGTAATATTCTTCAAAACTCACTATTTATCGGTATGATATCCGCATTCGTCGGCTACGTATTCTGCGACGTTTCAAGACTCTGGACCTCCACTGACGGCGTGTTCTCGATTGCCTCAAAGGACAGTATGACGGGCGAAGATATTATCACGAACTACACCGCAACCTCGGGTCTTGTGCCCGTGTGCGTTATGGCGGTGTCAGCGGTGGCAATGCTCATATGCGGTCTTCTTATGAAAAAGCTTGGCTGGAAGTGGCTTAACGACTACGCGCTTCCCATTTGTATGGTGCTCGGTATGGTATCTGCCATTCCGCTGACTGCTTGGCTTGGAGGTGTTATAGCGTGATGGAAAAGAAAAAGCTATCCTATATGGACTCGGTTCACCGTGACGGTACGGTGTGGAATCTCACCGTTATGGTGATTCTTATGATGTTCCCCGTCGCCGTTGCGCTTATATTCAGTGCCGTACCCGATTGGCAGGGGATTGCCGAGGGACTGCTCGCAACCGCGCCTATGTACTGGGCGGTGGGAATTATTGAAACTATAACCTACATACCTATGCTCGGTGCGGGCGGCTCGTATCTTTCGTTCGTTACGGGAAATATCTCAAACCTCAAGCTCCCCTGCGCGCTGAACGCGCTTGAGAGCGCAGGCGTTGACTCGAAAAGCGAGGAGGGCGAGATTATCTCTACTATCGCTATAGCAGTATCCTCGATAGTCACGACTCTTATAATTGCACTCGGCGTGCTTCTCATAGTTCCGCTTGACCCGATACTTAAAAATCCCGTGCTTGAGCCTGCCTTTGCGCAGCTTTTGCCCGCGCTCTTCGGTGCGCTCGGCGTGGTGTTCGTGTCGAAAAACTTTAAGATTGCTGTAGCCCCTGTGGCTCTTATGCTTGCACTCTTCGTCTTCGTTCCGGCTCTCAACTCCTCGACCGTCGGAATTATGGTTCCCGTAGGAGTTATCTTCACCATTTGCTTCTCGAGATTCCTTTACAAAAAGGGAATACTCTGATTTGGAGGTTTTATGCCTGTTGAGATAATAATACTGCTCTCGATATGTGCGGCGCTTGCCGCGTTCGTTACGGCGCTGCTCGTACGCGCCGTCTGCTTCAAGCCTATGGGCGAGCGTGCGAGTCGTCCCGAATCGGTTTTCGTCAATAAGGAAAGGGCTGTACAAACCCTTGCCGAGATGATTAAGTGTAAAACCGTATCCGACAGAAATAAGGAAAACGAGGACGAGGCGGAATTTGATAAATTCAAGAGCCTTTTGCCGACCCTTTTCCCCACGGTTTTTTCGAGCTGCGAGGTTGAGTACGTCGGTGACAGAGCCATTCTTATCAGGTGGCGCGGTAAATCAGAGGACTTGCCGACCGTCCTTATGGCTCATTACGACGTCGTAAGCGCCTCTGAGGAGGATTGGGAAAAGCCTGCGTTTGAGGGGGCTACGGAAAACGGCGTCCTCTGGGGCAGGGGAACGCTTGATACCAAGGGCACACTTAACGGTATTCTTTCGGCTGCCGAGCAGCTTCTCGGCGAGGGCTTTGTACCCGAGAGGGATATCTATTTCGCCTTTGGCGGCGATGAGGAAATCAACGGTCACGGCGCACCCGATATCGTGGAGCTGTTCTGTCAGCGCGGCATTACACCCGGTATCGTCGTTGATGAGGGCGGTGCCGTCGTTGAGGGCGTTTTCCCGGGTGTTAAAAGACCCGCGGCTCTTATCGGCATTGCTGAGAAGGGTATGATAAACGTCGAGTATTCGGTCAAGGGCGGCGGCGGTCACGCCTCCTCTCCCGCACCTCATACGCCCGTTGGCAGACTCTCTGCCGCTTGTGTGAAAATGGAGAAAACTCCCTTCAAGTACAGGCTCACGAAGCCCGCGCAGCTTATGCTCGATACGATGGGCAGAAATTCTACCTTCCTTTACCGCATAATTTTTGCAAATCTCTGGTGCTTCTCTCCCGTTCTTAATCTGCTCACGCGTAAGACGGGCGGCGAGCTTAACGCTCTTGTGCGTACCACCACGGCGTTTACGCAGATGGAGGGCTCGAAGGGGCTGAACGTCATACCGCCCAAGGCTCGTATGGCGTCCAACCACCGTATTCTCCCCGGCGAAACCGCAGATGGAACGCTTGAGCGTATTCGCCGAGTGGTAGACGATGAGAAAATTACCGTTACGAAGATTGACGGTATGGACCCGTCGGTCGTATCGGACACAGACTGTGAGGCGTGGGAAAGACTCTCTGCCGCCGTGTCGGAAACCTGGTCTGACGCGATAGTCTCCCCATATCTTATGCTTGCCTGCTCCGACTCGCGCCACTGGGGCAAAATCTCCGACAAGGTCTACAGATTCTCCGCGATGGCTCTTTCAAAGGAGGAGCGCGCGACCATTCACGGCAACAACGAGAGAGTTCCCTTTGATACCGTCGCACGTACCGTCGAGTTCTACGTGCGCCTGATGAAAAAGAGCTAATTTTGCCCGTTTTCTTAACACGGGTGAGATGTAAATAATCAAAAAGAGCAGAGTAAAAGGGTAAATTCCTTCTACTGCTGCTCTTTTTTGTTACCTAATGAAACGTGATAGAGAACTGCTATTTGTGGACTTACCAGTATAGCTCCCACTCGGGGTCGAGCATTCGGTGAAGAGCCTCCATATAGAAATAATCTCCCCATATGGTCATCTCGTCAATGCCGCTATTCGAGGGCTTGTTGTAGGTTCCGTGAATTAGAAGACCGTTTGCTCTATAATCGTATTTCGTGGTATAGCTATCGATAAGAGAGCTCATAATGCGCTTTGCGGCGTTTATGTATTTTGCTCTTGTGGGGTCGTTCACGTCCATATATTTTGCTCCCTCAAGCAGAGCGCACACGGCTATCGCCGCGCTCGAGGAATCTCTCGGCTCGCTACGTCCTGAGGTAAACGAGAGGTCCCAATAGGGAACGTAGTCGCTTGGCAGGTGCAGAAGGTAATAATCGGCGGCAGCACGAAAGGCGTCGAGCGCCGCCTCGTCGCGCTCGTATACGTAGGTAAGCAAGGGGCCGTACATTGCCCACGCCTGACCGCGTGACCAGGTTGAGTCATCGCTTACTCCCTGATGAGTCTCGCCCCTTATCGGGTCGCCCGTGGTTACGTCGAAAAAGTAGGTGTGATAGGTGCTGCCGTCCTTTCTGTAGCAGACGTCAAGGGTTGTCTTAAAATGGCTGTACGCTGCGTCGCGGTATTTCGTGTTGCCCGTCACCTCGGTTGCCCAATAAAGAAGCGGTATATTCATTAAGCAATCGACGATAAGGCGATATTCCGAAGCACTGCCAAGAGTGCCCCACGCCTGAATGAACTCACCCTTTTCGTGGTATCTCGTTATAAGATTATCAGCCGCCATAAGCGCGGCTTCCTTTGCTGACTCGTCGCCCGTGAGCTTATAGGCAGCTACGCAGGAGGGGGTGTAGAGAAAGCCCATATCGTGAAAATCCACACCGAGCCTATTCTCAATTCTATAACGGAAGGAGTCGATTTGCCCTGTGGCGACGTCCTTATATTTTTCATTGGCGGTAAGCTCGTAGGCGTGCCAGAGTATTCCAGTCCAGAAACCCTCGTTCCAGCCGCTGTTATTATTGACCGCCTCGTATACGTTATCCACGCTTGCGTGAGAGGGGAATTTGTCGGTAAAAGTCGGCAGGGCGTAGTCTATTTTGTCAAGGGCGTCCAAAAACGCACACTCAAGCTTGTATTTCGAAAGCTCAAATTCACCGTATTTGTCGGTCACTACGGGCTCTTCCGGCTCCTCGGGCTTATAGCAGGACACGAGCAGCAGATTGAATGTCAAAGCAAGCGCGAGTCCGAGCGATATAATTCTTCTTTTCATTTTTCCTCCGAGTAAGTGTTTTAGAAAATTATAGCATATAAGAGGAGAAAAAGTCAATAATGATGGAGCAATAAGAGGTGGAGAGGTTGACCGCGGAGACGGGATATTTGAACAGCAGTCGCGCATGCAATACAACACGCGACTGCCTGAAGTTTGCGGTATAAAACCGCAAACGTTCCCCTCGCTCTTGTATTGTAAGTACTAACAGAGCGGGTGCCGCTCGGAACGGGTTCTGCCTCTGCGCCTCTCCACAGCTTATAAAGCAAAAAGACAGAGCCACAAGTACTCTGTCTTCTTGCTTGGTGCGGGAGACGGGACTTGATTCTCGGGCGAACTGCGCCCTGCGGTCATTCGCGGCTCTGACAGTCCACCGGACTGTCATTCACTACCGCTCCTACTTCAAGTCCCGCTCTCTTATAAAGCAAAAACAACCCGAGA
>JAZOSP010000017.1:0-30486 GCA_045657165.1 Eubacteriales bacterium | reverse complement strand
AACACCTATAACGCGCTTAACCTTCAATTCATCACGCTCTATACTGTTCCCTAAAACGAAAGCCTTGCCGCTTGTTGGCTTTACAAGGCAGGAAAGCATTTTTATTGCGGTTGTTTTACCTGCACCGTTAACACCGAGCAGCGAAAACACCTCACCCTTCCTAATCTCTAAATTCAGTTTGTCAACGGCGACTAAATCTCTGTATTTCTTCGTCAAATTAACTGTTTTTATGGCTTCCATAGTTATACTCCCTTTTGCAGATTTGCGAGTAAGATTATAACAGCCTGATTTACAGAAAGCAACTGAATTTTGCTAATCGGCAACATTAGCCATTTAATCGGTAGTCGGCAAAAACAAAAAGGCAGCTTTCTGCCTTTTCAAAGAATTAATTCGCACATCTTACCGTAGAAGCAAAAAAGCACGCACGTTCGAAACGTGCGTGCTTTTGGGTTTTATCTCAATGCGTCAATTGCGGCGCGGCGGTCCGCAGCCTTAAATACTGAGCTGCCCGCAACGAGCACGTTAGCACCTGCCTCAACAGCCGCCTTCGCGGTTTCCGGATTTATTCCGCCGTCAACCTGAATGTCAATGTCAAGACCGCGTCTGTCAATTTCTGCCCTGAGTTTTTTTACCTTTTCGAGCATATCGTACATAAACGACTGTCCTCCATAGCCGGGCTCAACAGTCATTACGAGAACCATATCGCATTTTTCAAGAAGCGGATAAATAGCCTCGGCAGAAGTTTTGGGCTTTATAGAAATTGCGGCCTTGGCACCTGCCGCCCTGATTTCGTCAAGGAGTTCAGCAGGATTCTCGCATGCCTCATAGTGAAATGTGACAATATCGGCTCCGGCGTCGATAAAGCGCTTTGCATACTTTTCGGGCGAGACTATCATGAGGTGAACGTCGAAAATCATATCGCTCTTTTTGCGCAGCGACTCGATAATCGGCATACCGAAGGACATATTGGTAACGAAGACGCCGTCCATTACGTCAAGATGTACCATGTCAGCGCCTGCCGCCTCAATTTCTTTTACCTCGCTTGCAAGATTTGAAAGGTCTGAGGCGAGCACCGAAGGTGAAATTTTAGTCATATTTTTTCTCCGTTCCGCCGCTTTGCGGCTAAATATTTATTGTACTGTTATTTTTACATATGTAAGTAACGATAGATACCGTCATACATATACTGAACTAATGGGGAAAATCCGACGCGTGGGCACAGCGCCGACGATAAAGCAAAAGACGTGTGAAGCCTCGCTATGTCCTGCGTCTGCCTATTGGAGTCACGGCTCGCCGTGGCTCCTATTGCTTTTCCAAGAGCGCAACCGCGTGTGCGGCAACCCCCTGCCCAACGCCTGTAAATCCGAGCCCCTCCTCGGTAGTAGCTTTGACGTTCACTCTGTCGGGATCAAGCCCGAGTGTATCCGAGATGTTTTCACAAATTTTGCCGATATATCTCGCAATTTTTGGTCTTTGAAGTATGACGGTCGCGTCTATGTTTACGATTTTATACCCTTTATGAGAAAGCATTTCGCTAACACGGGAGAGGAGAGAGAGGCTCGATATACCGAGATACTCGTCGGAACAGTCCGGGAAATGACGGCCAATATCACCGAGAGCAGCCGCCCCAAGCAGTGAGTCCATTATCGCGTGGGTCAAAACGTCTGCGTCCGAGTGCCCGAGAAGACCGAGCTCGTATTCGATTTTCTCGCCGCCGATAATCATATCGCGCCCCGGCACAAGTCGGTGCACGTCATAGCCGTGCCCTACTCTGATTTCTGCCATTTTATTTTTCTCCGTTTCTTCTATTGATAAGAAATTCCGCGTAGGCGAGGTCCTCTGGCGTCGTAATCTTGATATTTTCCTTGCCCGTGTCAACGCATACCGGCATGACTCCGATATTTTCGACGAGCATATTATCATCGGTCACCAAGCTCTCATCGCCTGAAAGCGAGGAAAGAGCGCGGCGGTAAAGCTCCGCACTGAATACCTGCGGTGTTGCTGCCGCCCAAAGGCGGTCGCGCGGCACGGTAGAGGTTATGCGCATTTCTGCGTCGGTCATTTTTACCGTATCGGTCACTCTTACTCCTGCGCTTGCCGCACCGTATGAAATTGCAGCCGCTATAACCGCTTCAATTTTTTCGGGAGTTATAAGACACCTTGCGGCGTCGTGTATAGAAACGTAATCCACGTCCGACGTAAGCGACTCAAAGCCGAGTCTTGCCGACTCAAGCCTTGTATTTCCGCCCTTGACGACGGAAATAGGCTTTTCGGTGATTCCTGAAAGCTCCGAGCTGACGAAATCGTACTCCTCGTCGCGGCAAACCACTGTAACCGTATCAATAAAACGGCAGCAGACGTGCGCCTCCACGCTTCTTTTGAGAATACTCTTGCCGCAAAGCAAAATTCTTTGCTTCGTGACAGCAGAATTCATTCGGCTGCCGAGTCCGGCAGCGAGAATTAGCGCAACTACCTTATTCACTTTTTTCTGACACATTTTTCCACCTCCGTCAAAAAGTGCAAAGGATTATTGTCATTTTCGGTAATAAACGAAGTGTACTGTGATAGTGCGGTGTCTGCCGTCTTCAAGGAGATTCGGCCCTTTTATAATAACTCCGTCGCCGCTCATAAGGGTGCTCGCCTCAAGCTCGCGTACGTCACAAACGAAAAGTCTGTCACCCGACGAATCCACAATAAATTTATCCTCCTTGAGCGTAAGAGCACCGCCCCTGCCGATAACGTCCTCATTGCCGTCTCTTTGCTCGGTGACGTATTTTATTACTTGCCCGTGCAGCTCCCTCGCCTTTTCGAGACGGTAGGCATAGCTGTCGGGATTTTTCTTTGAACCGAATATTTTCGAAAAGATTGACATTTTCCCTCCAAAAAGCATTTGGATATAATTCTCTCGTACGCTTATCATTCTATCACAAAAGCATCAAAAAAGAAAGTATTTTTTTACATTTTAGCTCTTTCTTGGAATTTTTTTAACTTTTTTCAAAAAAACTATTGCATTTTGAAAAAGCATGTATTATAATATAGCCAAGTGGGGCAAAGTGGAGGTTAGTGTAGCGTTTTCCCTCAAAATCCCTATAAAGCTCCCACAAATCACCCGATAGTGGATGAAATATTGCAAATAGGAGGTAAGGATATGTCATTCGTCGGCTCATACACACATTCGCTTGACGCAAAGAAGCGTGTATTTATTCCCTCGAAATTTCGTGAAGACCTTGGCGATGAGTTCTACATAACGAGAAAATTTGACACCTACCTCTCAATATATACGGCAGACGACTGGGCGGCATACGTCGAGAAAATCGAGAAGCTCCCCGAGTCAGTTGCCGGCGAAATTCAGGATTTCATAATCGGTGCTGCACAAAAGTGCTGCCCCGACTCAAACGGAAGAATAATAATCGACGAGCGTCTTATGAAGCACGCGGGCATTGGTAAAAACGTCGTGTTCGTTGGTGCGGGACGCCAAATAAGGGCATGGTCTGAGGAGCTCTGGAATGAGCGCGAGAGGAACCGCGACTTTGCAAAAATGCGCGAGATAATGCGCGAGTACGGACTGTAATCCCCCCCGAAAGGAGCGATATATATGGCGACAATAGAATTTTCGCATACGTCGGTTCTCCTTTCAGAGTGCATTGAGGCACTGAATATAAGGGACGGATATACCTACGTTGATGCCACGGCAGGCGGCGGCGGTCACTCACTGGAGATTGCAAAGCGGCTCGGAAAAAATTCGCGCCTCATATGCTTTGACAGAGACGTGACGGCGATAGCAGCAGCTACCGAAAGACTTCGTGATTATCTTGATAAGGTTACCTTCGTAAACGACAACTTTTCAAGCCTTGGCAAAGTGCTGTCGGAATACGGTATAGACAATCTCGGCGGCGTGCTTGCCGACCTTGGCTGTAGTTCTCATCAATTTGACACACCCGAGCGCGGCTTCTCGTATATGCACGACGCCCCTCTTGATATGAGAATGGACAAGACCTCACCTCTTTCGGCATACGAGGTTGTAAACGAATACTCCGAGGAGCGCCTTAAAAGGATACTGTACGACTACGGCGAGGAGCGCTTTGCTCCGCGAATAGCCGCCAAAATTTGCAAAAGACGAGCCGAATCTCCGATAAAAACAACCTGCGAGCTTTCGGAAATAATCAAAAGCGCTATCCCGGCATATAACCGTGCCGACGGTCCCCACCCTGCGAAAAGAAGCTTTCAGGCAATCAGGATAGAGGTAAACTCCGAGCTTGATGCCATTGAGCCGCTTATCAAGGATGCAACAGCGGCAATGGCTATAGGCGGTAGACTTGCAATAATATCCTTCCACTCACTTGAGGACAGAATAGTAAAGCAAGCCTATAAATCTCTTTCACAAGGCTGCACCTGTCCTAAGGACTTCCCTGTTTGTGTTTGTGGCAATAAGCCATCGATTAAAGAAATTTCTAAAAAACCCATTTTACCGAGTGAAGGCGAGCTGAAAGCAAATCCGCGCTCGCGAAGTGCAAAATTAAGGATTGCAGAAAAAGTATAAAAGGAGACCTCATAATATGAATTCCTCATGCTACGACAGACTTTATGAAAATATGAAGAACAGATTCACCGTTGTAAGCGAAAACGCGGAATATACACTCGGTGACTATATGAGAATACAGGCTGCGAAAAAGGAGAACCGCACAACCTCGGTTGCTGTAAGAGGCACCAGAGGTGAGGGGGCTCTCGTTTCGGTCATAAACTACGTGGCTGACAAGCTTGCCGTTAAAACTCCTCCCGCAAAGGACAAGACTATTCGCCGCTTCCCTGTGCGCGCATCGGCGTCTGCCTTTCTTTCGGCTGTTGCGGCGTGCTCTCTCGTTCTCTCTATCGGCATAATAAGCACAAGAAGCCTAAACATCGGTTCTCCCACCGCTCAGTCAACATCGGCTTCCGAACATGTCGATGACGTCGAAAAAGATAACGGAGAGATTGATTTTGAGGTAGAGAACTGATTTCTTTCATAAAACCGATAATGAGAAAATAAGATATAGCGATGGTATTTTGCCGTCGCTATATTTTTTGTTTTCACGGAGAATAGCAATGATATCTGATAGCGTAGCAAAAAAATCAACCGAGAGGCGTATCGTTGCGGTACTAACGGCGTTTGCTATATTCGGGTGCTTTTTGCTTTATAACGTTTTGCGCCTTGATTACTTCGGTTACGACTATTACCGAGATAAAACCTACGACCAGGTTACCACAAGCTCTGCCCTAAAGGCGGAGCGAGGAGCAATTTTCGACTCGAATATGAATATTCTCGCCGCCACAAAAACCGAGTGGCGCATATTCATTTCAACGCGCGACATTAAAAAAGCAGAAAAGGAGTCGGGTATAGGCTATAGCGAGATAATCGCCGACGGACTTGCCGCAATACTAAGTCTTGACGGCGACACGCTTCTTAAAAAAATCAAGGAATCAAACGTGCTTGACGTTACGATTAAGCGCTCGGCAACCGAGGAAGAATATCGCAGGGTGCTTGATTTCATAATTGACAACTCGCTTGAGAGACTCGTATTCACAGAGGCAAAATCGACAAGATATTATCCAGAGAGCACGCTCGCTGCGCACGTGCTCGGATTTACGGGAAGCGATAGCCAAGGGCTCTACGGTCTTGAATATTATTACGATGACCTTTTGTCAGGCACGGACGGCTATTACGTTTACGCAAAGGACGCAAACGGCAACGCACTGAGCACCGAATACTCCTCTTATTTTCCTGCCGAAAACGGCTACAGTCTTGTCACTACCCTCGACTCCTACGTGCAGTCAGAGCTTGAGGCAATACTCGAAACGGTAAGAGTAAATCACGCGGTCAATAACCGCGTTACAGGTGTAGTTATGGACACCTCGACGGGTGCAATCCTTGCTATGGCGACTACCTCGCCATTTGACCCCAACGACCCCTTCACGCTTGATTCGGTGTCAGCCGAGAAGCTTGCCGCCTCGGGTCTTACTCCCGGTAGCGATGAATACAATAAGTACAAGCGCGAGCTTACCGAGATTATGTGGTCAAACAAGGCGGTTAGCGAAACCTACGAGCCCGGCTCGACCTTCAAAATCGTCACCGTCTCAGCGGCTCTCGACTCGGGCGTGGCAAAGCCGTCAGACACCTTCTCCTGCAATGGCTCCGTATCAGTTGGCGGGTGGACAATTCGCTGTCACAAGAGAACGGGACACGGTGGGGGCTTCTCACTCGGCTATGGGCTTCAGATGTCGTGTAACCCCTGTATGATAGCGCTCTCTGAAAGGATAGGCGCCGAGCGCTTTTACGACTACGTGGAGCGCTTCGGATATTTTGAAAAAACAGGTATAGACCTGCCGAGTGAGGCAAGCACGATATTTCATAGCGAGGACGCACTCGGCACAGTCGAGCTTGCAACCTCCTCATTCGGTCAGCGCTTCAAGGTTACTATAATAAGCCAGCTTGCCGCCGTGGCGGCAGTGGCAAACGGCGGATATCTCGTCACGCCGTACGTGGTGGATAAGGTAATCGACTCAGAGGGAAACATAGTATCAGACCGAGGAACCACGGTTAAGCGCAGGGTTATCTCCGAGGACGTTGCTAACACGGTATCAAAAATTCTTATAGAGGGTGTAAGCGGTGACGGCGGCGCAAAAAATGCAGGCGTTGCAGGCTATGACGTTGCCGCAAAAACCGGTACGTCGCAGAAATTCGATATTCTCGACGAAAACGGAAATTCATATCTTCGCATAGGCTCAACCGTTGCTTATTCGGTAGACGGCGACCGCGGAATCGCCGTAATTATAGTAGTCGACGAGCCGACGACCAGCGTCAAATACGGCAGTGTCGTTGCTGCTCCCTACGTCTCCGCCCTTCTCGAGCGCACGCTGCCTTATCTTGAATATAAATCAAGCGCGGAAAGCGTTAATATTGCGCTTGACAGCTTCGTTGGGATGAATATTAATTCTGCGACAACAAAGCTAAAGGAAGCCAATATCTTATACGAAATAGTCGGTGACGGGGACGTCGTGCTCGCCCAAACTCCGGGAGGCGGTGACGTTATAACGTATCCGCTCTCAAAGGTTATCCTCTACACCGAGGACACCGAGGACGAATACGTAACCGTCCCAAGCGTTACGGGGCTTGATATGCCCGCAGCGATAAGAGAGATAATAAACAGCGGGCTGAACATCAGCTTTTCAGGAGTCAGCGGAATATATCCCGACTCTCTTGATAAAATAGTCGAGCAATCAATACCGCCGGGCACCAGGGTTAAGCGCGGTACGGTCATCACACTGCGCGCCATAAACTGTGATTTTGAGGATTAGCCATGAAATTGCGTGAAATTATTTTTGACAGCGAAATATCCTATTCAACACTTTCGCCCGAAACCGAGGTTACGGGAATAGCGCTGCGCGCACCGGATGTAGCTATGGGAAATTTATACATCGTAACGAATCCCGACAAGGCGGATTTTCACCTTTTAAGAGCACGCCCGTCAGCCATTATTTGCGATGAGCGTACAGCCGTGCCCGACGAGCTCAAGGAAAACACAGAAAGATGTGATTTGCCAAGACGGCTAGCCGCCCGTGCATACGCAAGATTTTGTCAGATTGATTTTTCTGCGGTGAAATTCATCGGCATTACGGGCACTAACGGAAAGACCACGACGTCTGTTATGCTAAAAAAAATACTGTGCGACGCAGGCTACAAAATCGGTTATATAGGCACGGGGAAAATAGAGATATGCGGCAAGACGGTAAGCGGTGATTACTACTCCATGACAACACCCGAGCCACCCGTGCTCTACCCCGCGATTAAAGAAATGATTGATGCAGGCTGCGAGGTCATAGTTATGGAGGTATCAAGCCACGCTCTCGCGCTTGACAGAGTTGAGCCGATACCGTTCGAGTACGGAATATTCACAAATCTCTCACCCGAGCACACCGATTTTCACCCCGATATGGAGGATTATTTTCTCGCAAAGTCAAGGCTGATGTCCTCCTCAGTGGTAGGCGTTTTCAACGTTGACGATACCTATTCAAGGCGCGCCGCAAGAGCCTTCAACGGTCGCAGAATTACGGTGGGTGTTCTCTGGAAGGGGGAAATTTATGCAAAGGATATTGAGCTATGCGGTCTTGGCGGAACAAAATACATATACCGAGCACGGGGCTTTTCTTTTATGATAAAGCTTGGTATACCGGGGATTTTCAACGTATATAACTCTATGCTTGCCCTTGCCGTAGCTATTGATATGGGAGTGCGACCCTGCAAGGCAAAGGAAAGCCTCGCGTCTTTTGTAGGAGTACCCGGAAGATATGAAATTATAAAAGGCGATGTAACGGTAATAATAGATTATGCTCACACAGCAGTTGCCTTTGAAAACATGTTAAAATCACTAAATACTGCAAAAATTCCAAAGCAGAAGTTAACAATTGTCTTTGGCTGCGGAGGTGAGCGTGACCGTCGGAAGCGCCCAGCGATGGGAGCTGTCGCCGCAAAATACGCCGATTTATGCTACTTGACGAGCGACAATCCGAGAGGTGAGGACCCGCTCAAAATAATAGAAGAAATTATTGCAGGCTTCGATAGCCAGAGCTACGTTATCGAGCCGTCGCGAGAATCTGCAATACGGAAGGCTATTCTCTCCTCGCCTGACGGCGGTATAGTCGCGGTTATAGGAAAGGGTGCAGAAAAATATACACTTGACGCCGACGGATATCACTCCTTTGACGAGCGAAAAATTATTGAAGCAGCCCTTGCGGAAAGGGAGTCTCAAAAATGAGAGTTACCCTTGACGTTCCGATGAGCTTAGGCGATATTGCAGCTGCGGTGGGGGTTACCCCTTCCCTCTCGGCAAATCCCCTTATAAGAGCCATAACGACCGACTCAAGAGAAGCAAGGGAGGGCGACCTTTTCGTAGCACTCAAGGGTCGCGTGACCGACGGCAATGAGTTTATTACATCTGCAACTGAACGCGGGGCTTTTACACTCGGCAGCACTGACGAGTCCGACCTGAGAGTCGCGGACACCGAGGAGTCGTTGCTTGCTATCGCCAAATATTATAAAAACACCTCTCTTACATCATTACAGCATACCGTTGCGATAACCGGCAGCGTGGGCAAAACCACTACCAAGGAATTTCTGCGCCGACTGCTTTCGAGGCGGCATAAAATTCACGCAACCGAAGGAAACTACAATAATACCATCGGTGTGCCGCTTGCTGTGCTCTCTGCACCGTGCGACACCGAAATACTGATACTCGAGCTCGGAATGAACAGCACCGGAGAGATAGCAAGGCTCTCAGAATGTATAAATCCGACCGTTGGGGTTATTACGAATATAGGGACGGCTCATATAGGCAGACTCGGCTCAAGAGAAAAAATAGCCGAGGCAAAGCTCGAGCTGATATGCGGAATGTCACCCGACTCGAGCCTTTACGTTCCCTACGGTGAAGCGCTGCTCGAGGGGTACGGCAGAAAAACCTTTTCTACCTCATCTCCATACGCAACCGTGGCTGTTCTCGGGAAACCCGATGTTAATGTGCTTTTGAGGGGCGCACCGATTGGCATATCCCCGTTTTTGCCCGAGGGTCATCACCACAGGGAGTGCCTTGCCGCGGCTCTTTCCGCCGCGCTTGAAATTTCCGACATATCGGGAACAATCTCTTCAATATCCGAGATTAGCGAGTGCGACACACGAGCCAGAATACGCGCTATAAACGACTTTTTTATTCTCGACGACTCATACAATGCCTCCTACGAATCGATAAACGCCGCCCTCTATCATCTTTTCGCACTCCACGGTTACAATAGAAAAAGTGTTCTCCTCGGTGACGTCTTGGAGCTTGGCGAGTTTGCTGAGGAAATCCATCTTAAAATCGGAAGACTGCTTGCAAGATTCTCGCCCGCGGAGATTTATCTATACGGTGATTACGCAGGCTTCACGGCAAGAGGGGCGCTGATTATGGGAGTTGAAAAGGAGCACCTGCACGCTTTCGGGACGGGTAACGAGCAAGAGCTTGCGAATACAATTTCCTCACGAAGCACAAAGGGCGAGCTTATCCTCGTGAAGGGCTCGCGCGGTATGCACCTTGAGAAAATCATCGAATACATAAGCTGATGAGTCACAGAGCTCGGAAATATGAAGCTGAAAGGATATTACAATATGTTAGACGGGTATTTTCCTCTTTATCTTACTATCTTTTCCATCTCAATGATTATCACCGTTATTCTTGAGAAAAGACTAATCCCCATGCTATCGGCACGTGCAAGACAGCCGATTTACGAGGTGGGACCCAAATGGCACATGTCAAAATCCGGAACCCCAACGATGGGCGGTATTGCCTTTCTTATAGCGGTGTCGGCTTCAATCGGCTTAGCTGTTGCTTTTATGCTATCAAGGGGTCTTCGCGACGAGGCGGTTTCTCTTGCCGTATGCGGAGCTTTCTCGCTTCTAAATTCCGCCATAGGAATAATAGACGACATGACGAAGCTCACGCGTCGACAAAACGCAGGGCTTCGTCCATACCAGAAGCTCCTTTTCCAGCTTGCGACGGCAATCGGATTTTTAGTTGCAAGGCATTCACTCTTGGGTGACGATACTGCCGTTTCGTTTGCCTTTGGCGAGGTGGAGCTCGGCTTTCTCTACTACCCTATGGCTATAATCATCCTGCTTGGAATAGTAAACTGCGCAAATCTCACCGACGGTATAGACGGTCTTGCCTCGGGTGTTGCGTTTGCGGTTGGGATATCGCTTTTCTACATTTCGGCAGCTCTCGTATATGACGTAGCGGTAATAGCGGCGGCGATTATCGGGGCGGCGGTAGGCTTTCTCTTTTTCAACATTCATCCGGCGCGGATATTTATGGGGGACACCGGCTCTCTCTTTTTCGGTGCTCTTGCAGTATCCGCGGTGTTCTCTCTTGATAATCCTCTGCTCGTTATACTGATAGGCGGCGTTTACGTGCTTGAGGGTGTGTCGGTTATATTACAGGTCGTAGCATTTAAGATAACGGGTAAGCGCATTTTCAAAATGGCGCCCGTTCACCACCATCTTGAAAGGTGCGGTATGGGAGAAAACAAGATATGCATGATAGCTATTATTGCAACACTCGTCTTTTCGGTGCCTGCGTTTATTCTTTACCTGCCGTGACGGGGATATTGTAGCTTTGAAAACGGTTAAAATTTTATTTTCGAAAAACAAAGTAACTCGTACAGGACGTATAGACCCCATCCTGCTTCTTGCAGTTATACTGCTTGCCGCGTTTGGAACGGTTATGGTTTCGAGCGCGGGATATGCGTATGCATACGCAAGATACGGCGATTCGCTTTATTTTGTAAAGAGGCAGCTTATATGGCTCGTGATAGGCTTTGCGGTTATGTACTTTGCCTCGCGAATAACTATAGCACTTTACAAAAAATATACTCCGCATATTTATGCTATCACGCTCGTTTTGCTCGTTCTCGTGCTCGTCATCGGCTTCGTCGGTAACGGCGCGCAGCGCTGGATTTCGATAGGACCGCTTACAATTCAGCCCTCAGAGCTTGCAAAGCTTTCTATGATAATGATGCTCTCGCGATACTTTGAGGACAACGGCAAGCGAGCCACGGACAGAAAAAGCAAAAAGAACGCTCTTATTCACGGAACGCTTATACCTGCCGCCATAATGCTCTTGCCTATCATTCTCGTAATGCTTCAAAGACACCTGTCTTGTATAATAATCCTCGGGGCTATCGGGCTTCTTCTTATTTTTTCCGCAGGAATAAATCCGCGATACATATACGCCTTTACCGGACTTGGCGCGGCGGGGGTCAGCTATATTGCGCTGTTCACCGATTACACGAAGGAGCGTATCACCGTCTGGCAAAATCCCGAGGCGTATAAGCTGACGGGCGGTTGGCAAACCCTGCAAGGTCTGATGGCAATAGGCTCCGGCGGAATATTCGGCGTTGGACTCGGCAAAAGCATTTTGAAGCACTGCTACGTATCCGAGCCCGCAAACGATATGATTTTTGCAATTTTATGCGAGGAGCTCGGCTTTGTGGGCGCTATGGCGGCACTTTTGCTATTTGCATTTCTAATTACGAGGGGGGCAATTATTGCTCTGCGCTCGGAGAGCACGTACGCAAGGCTTATCTCACTTGGAATCAGTATTAAAATGGCAGTTCAGGTTCTTCTGAACGTGGCGGTGGTTACCAACACGATACCAAACACAGGTATTTCTCTGCCGTTTTTCAGCTACGGAGGCTCGTCTCTTATCATGCTGTTTTTCGAGATGGGAATAATCCTTTCGGTATCGAGAAATGCTAAAATCACCAAATAAATGAAACTTCAACGCATAAATGCTTTTTGCGCTCGCCTATGGCGACGGAATGGAGACAAATATGAGAATTATACTTTGCGGCGGCGGCACGGCAGGACACGTAAACCCCGCACTTGCAATAGCCGAGGAAATAAAGCGGCGCGATGAACACTCAGATATACTCTTTGTCGGGCGCTCGGGCGGTGATGAAAACAATATAATGACTCGCGCGGGATATGCGCTAAAGACGTTAACAGTACAAGGCTTTGATAGGCGTATCACGCTGAAAAATCTTAAAAGCCTCGGGCTTGCCATAAGCGCTACGCGTGAAGCCCGAAAAATAATAAGGTCTTATGAGCCCGATATCGTCCTCGGCACAGGCGGATACGTCTGCTGGCCGCTTCTCAGGGCTGCCGCAAGACTCGGGATTCCGACAGTTTTGCATGAATCAAATATTTACCCCGGGCTTACAACCAGACTGCTTTCTCCTAAGGTCAGCCTTATGCTTTTGAACAACGGCAAAACCCTCGAGTACCTTAAAAGGCGCGACAACACACGGGTAGTCGGAAATCCGCTCAGGTGCGATTTTGAAAAAATATCAAGGCAGGCGGCGAGAGCAAGACTTGCTCTCGGCGAGCGTGACGTTTTTATACTGTCATTTGGCGGAAGCATAGGTGCAGCTGTTCTGAACGAAGCAGTCATAAAAGTGATGAAGGAATTTTCGGGCAAGGCACCTCACGTACGCCATATTCACGGCACGGGAAGACGGTTTTATGATGAAATAAGAACGCGCGAGCGATCACTGTGCGGTGAGGGCAAAGCGAAAATCGTTCCGTACGTCGAAAACGTACCCGAGCTTATGCGCGCTGCGGATATCGTTGTATCAAGGTGCGGGGCTATGACGCTCTCGGAGCTTGCTGCGGCAGGGGTTGCTTCGATTCTCGTTCCCTCGCCGAACGTCACTGACAATCACCAAGTGAAAAATGCCCGTGCCCTATCTGACGCCGACGCGGCAATTATGATGGAGGAGCACGAGCTTGTGGGCGAAAAGCTTCGCACCGAAATATCCCGTCTCGTATATTCACCGAAGGAGCGCGCAAGACTCGCCCGCCGAATAAAGAGCTTCGACAAGCCGAATGCAGCTTCCAAAATTGTCGAGCTCCTTCAGGGGATTACAAATTCTGCCAAGCAATAACACATACAAATGAGATGATGTGTTAACAAAAGAAAAAAAGCAGTCCGAATTTTCCGACAAATGGCGGCAAAATTCATCTGCTTTTTTCTTTTTGTAAGCGATATAGAAAAAATGTCAAAAAATCGCGTCAAGCTTTGTATTCTGCCCGACATTATATATCTATTTAATATGTAAATTGTTAATAAAATAAAATATTTTATTTTTACTTGAAAAGGAGAAAAAAATAAGATATAATTTAATTATAAATATAAAAACACGTGGGCAACTGCCCATATCCGATAAAAGAAAAAACGGAGGACTTAAAAATGGAATTCGATTTCGAGCAGGTATATGACAGCGGCGTAAAGATTAAGGTCATCGGTATAGGCGGCGGCGGTAACAATGCAGTAAACAGAATGATTTCCACAAACATACGCGGCGTTGAATTTATAGCAGTAAACACCGATAGCCAGGTTCTCGATACATCCTGCGCAGCTAAAAAGCTGCTTATAGGCGACAAAATCACCAAGGGTAAGGGCGCAGGTGCTAACCCCGAGGTTGGTAAGCGCAGTGCCGAGGAATCAATCGACGCTATAAGGGCGGCGCTTGAGGGTGCTGATATGGTATTTATCACAGCCGGAATGGGCGGCGGCACCGGTACGGGCGCGGCACCCGTTATCGCAAAGGCTGCAAAGGAGATGGATATCCTTACCGTTGGTATCGTAACAAAGCCCTTCTCCTTTGAGGGTCGCAGAAAATACATGCAGGCAGAGGCAGGCATAACCGAGCTTTCCAAATACGTTGATTCGCTCATTGTTATCCCGAACGAAAGACTCAAGCAGGTTGAGGACACCCATATCACTCTTGCCAACGCTTTTGAAATTGCCGACGACGTGCTTCGCCGCGGTGTGCAATCGGTATCCGAGCTCATCAACGTTCCCGGATTCGTAAACCTCGACTTCGCCGACGTTACGACAATCATGAAGAACGCAGGCTACGCACATATGGGTGTCGGCTCTGCAAAGGGTGCAGACAAGGCACAGCTCGCTGCTATGACGGCAATCTCCTCTCCCCTGCTCGAAACCAGCATAGCCGGTGCAACCGGAGTGCTCGTAAGCATCACCGTGTCCGAGGACGTACAGCTCGACGAGGTTGACGCCGCATCGAATATGATTTATGCCGAGGCTCATCCCGACGCGAATATAATTTGGGGTGCTGCATTCGACCCGACTCTCGAGGACGAGATGCGCGTAACGATTATAGCAACAGGATTTATCAATCCCCAGGATAAGGCTGTAAGACCCGCTACCCGTACGATACCCGTAACGAAACCTGTAAGCGGCGCAGACCCCGACGTTGCCGAAGCCGATGACGAAGCCGAGGCACATGAAGTTAGTGAGGATAACAAGCCCACGACGGTCGAGGACGTTCTTGCTACGTTTGCAAAGGACAACACCGATACCTTCGTAAAGAAGTCCACGACGGTAGTTGAAAGCAAGACCCCCGAGCACAACGCGGCGTCGAGCTACGAGGTCGAATACGACAAGGTATTTACATTCATAAAAAGAAGCAAAAAATCATAACGGTACTTAAAAAGCGCACGTTTTAGTCAACGTGCGCTTTTACTATATTTTCTGAAATTATACTTTTCCGTTATCCATCCCCTTTGTGTCGAAACTCAGACTACAAAATTTCGAACCTGCATTTTGACAGTTTCAACGTCATTTTACTTAGCCCCCCCTGTTAATTCGGTTGCTTTTGACGCTTTATCCGGTCAAATAGCGGAATAGTATACTTTTCGTGCTGCAAGTTTTCAACACCTAAGTATCGAGAGGCAAAAGTTTTCAACATATCTCAACACCCCTAAGAGGCGATAACGGAAAAGTGAATATTTTGTTTTCGTTCGCTCATATTAACAAAATAACAATAGAGCCTGCCCCGTATTTCGTGGGGCAGGCTCTATTGTTATTATGCGATTAACTAAGAATCAATCCCAAGGCAGTGCCGACTACAACTGCGACCATAAGGAATACAAGAACTCCCGCTATTATTCTGGAGCTCATTTTGCTTTTGTTGTTTTTCATTATCCTACCCTCGTTATTTTGAACTTTTTTTATTCTCGTAATATTTTGCGACCTGCGCGGTAACGTTCTTGCCGCCGGCACGAGCACGCATTGGTATAAAGGTATTGATTCTCGACAGCCCCTTTGCCACGCAGTCCATAGGCTCATCGGGCACGGTTACGACAATGCCGAGAACCTTGCTCATCATCATATCAAGTCCATAAAGCAGCGCACCGCCACCCGAGAGAACGATACCGTTCTTGAATATGTCCTCAACGTAATCAAGTGGAATTTTCTTGACAGCGTCTGCTACCGCCATAAGCAACTTGTGCAGCGGCTTTTCAAACACTCCGACGATATCCTCGGTTGTAACGCTCATACAAACGCGATTTCCGGTTAACGAAAGAGTTCCCTCAATATCAATGCTGTCGGGTTCCCTGCCGCGCCAGACAGAGCCGAGCCTTTCCTTGATTGCTCTGGCAACCGAGAGCGACACGTTGACGTCGCCCTGCTCCATTATGTACTGTTTAACAGCCTTGTCAAAATCCTCACCGCCAACGCTTGCGCGCGTCACGTAAGTAATAGTGCCCTCGTGAATAACCGAAATTTCGGTAGAGGACGCCCCTACATTGACCGAAATAACACTCATAAGCGGTGAATATCCCGCTCCCACAAGTGCCGCAACCGAACGGCTGACGGAATAGCATTCCGATACGCCTGCTGTGGCAAGCATTTCAAAAAGCTCTTTTTCCTGCTTCGGAAGAAAATCTCCGGGTACGCCAACCACGCAACGCACGCGCTCCGCGGGCAAAACCGCCTTGATAGCGTTTGATATAACGCTTTGGGTAATGCGATGGTCGAACAGAAGACCGTTTTTGAACGGGCGCACGAGCATACCGCCGGGGGCGGAATCCTCACCGCCGAGGGTTGCCTGATTGCCAACCGAGATAATGCGGTGAGTATCCTTGTCTATAAGCGCAATGGAGGGCTCGCGATACACGCCTGTGGTGACATCGCTGAGTGTAATATTTGCGTATCCGAGATCAAGCCCGATTTTTGTTACCATGCCGCATTCCTTTCATAAAAGTCGGTTGCAACCTTTATTATACTATATCCGCGCGGGAATTTCAAGTAGATTTTCAAATTAAAGTGGGAGAAACTTAATAATAGTCGCGAATTTTCTGTTGAAGGGTGGTATAACGGAGCACCTCGCGATTGTTTTCTACCATTCTTCTGACTATCTCGGGGCGTCCTACGAGGATAACCATTCTCCGAGCTCTTGTGACTGCCGTGTAAAGAAGATTTCTCGTCATGAGCATAGGAGGACATGAATACGCGGGAATTATCACGACGGGATACTCGCTTCCTTGACTTTTGTGAACGGTTATCGCGTATGCAAGCTCAAGCTCATCGAGCATATCAAAGGTGTAGTCTGCGCTCTTATCGTCAAAGCACACCGTCATTTTTTCTGCCGCAGTGTCTATTTTAACAATCGTACCTATATCTCCGTTAAAGAGTCCTATTCCCACAGCGCCTCGGCGCTCCCATTCAATCTCGTAATTGTTCGTAATCTGCATTACCCTGTCGCCCTCTCGAAAGACGGTTCCGTGGCTTGAAATTTCCCGCTTGAATTTTGCTGTGGGGTTTATACTCCTCTGTAATGCCGAGTTGAGCGTTTCAACGCCCCCCTGCCCCTTTTTAGATGGAGTTATGACCTGTATACTGTCCTTTATGCTCTTACCGTACGCTCTGGGCAATCGCTCGGTTATAAGCGAGGCTATCGTGTCGGGGATCTCGTTCTCTCGCTCGCGTCTTACGAAGAAGAAATCGCTGTCGGTGGCGGTGAGAGTCGGCGCCTCGCCCGAGTTGATTTTATGTGCGTTGGTAATTATCAGGCTTTCCTTTGACTGACGGAAAATTTCACGCAGCCTTATCGTGCGTATTCTCTCCGAGGAAATGAGGTCGTAAAGGATATTTCCTGCTCCAACGCTCGGCAGCTGATCGGAGTCGCCTATAAGTATAAGCCGCGAGCCCCGCTTCATAGCCGAAAGAAGCGCCTCGGTAAGCGATAGGTCGAGCATAGACGCCTCGTCGACTATAACAACACTCTCGGATAAGGGATTTTTTTCGCCTCGAGCAAATTTCACCTTGCCGTCGCCCCCACGCTCCATCTCAAGCATACGGTGAACCGTCTTTGCTTCCTCGCCCGTCGCCTCGCTCATACGCTTTGCGGCGCGACCCGTCGGCGCAGCGAGAACAACCCTCTTTCCCATGCTGGCAAAAATGGAAAGGAGAGCCTTAACGACGGTGGTTTTACCAGTGCCGGGTCCGCCTGTCAGAATCATAACGCCGCACTCAAGAGAGGCGAACAGTGCCTCTCTTTGCAGCGGACCAAATGAAATATCGAGGCTGTACTCTACCTTTTCAATAAGTGCCGCAACGTTCTCTGTGGAAAAGCGCTCAACCTCACTTGACATACGGTAAAGTAGCTTTGCTATGTAGCTCTCAGCCTCTGCCGACTCGCACGTCATAACGTAACGCACACCGTCTGCGGTATAATCTGCAAGATCTCCCTCTCGGATTATAGCGTCGAGCTCCTCTCTTACAAGCTCCCCGTCAAGTGAAAGCAGCTCGGCAGCGGCGGCTACCGCCTTTTCAAACGGCAGGCAGGTGTGTCCGTTAATTCCGGCATTATAGGAAAATACGTATTCAAAGCCACTTACGAGCCTAAAGCGCGAGGTCGGAGAGTGACCGAGCGAGGCGGCGATTTCGTCAACCTTTTCAAAGGGGATTCCGTAATCGGGGTCGGATAGAATATAAGGGTTCTCGGTAATAATACCGACCGCCCCTGCGCCAAGGCGCTTATAAACGCGCGTTATCTCGCCCGTGCCCATAAAGTCCTTGCAGAACATCATAACGCCGCGGATGCCCGTCTGCTCTCTGAAGGACTCGGATATTGCCGCCGCCTTCTTGAGAGTTATTCCGGGGATATCGGCAAGCCACTCGGGGTGATTTTCTATGACGTCGAAGCTCTCGACACCAAACCTGTTGACAATCTTCAATGCGGTTACAGGGCCTATTCCCTTTACGGTTCTTGAGGAAAGATACTGCAAAATTCCGTCAACCTCACGAGGCAAGCGCTTTTCAAAGCTCTCAAACGAAAACTGACGCCCAAACTCCTTGTGATAGGTAAAGTGACCGCGCAAAACGACCTCCTCACCCTCAAATGCCATAGGAATAATACCCACGGCGGTGACGAGATTATTCTCTGAATCAACGACCTCAAGAACGGTATAGTCGTTGCTCTCGTTGCGGTATACAACGTTTTCTATCGTGCCCTCTAAGGTCTCGGTTACATCGTGTGCGCTCATAACTCTTCCTCAAAATTTATTCAAAGTAATTATATCAAAAGATTCGTTTTTATGCAAGGTTTTAACAAATAAAAGGTGCCAAGAATTTCTTGACACCTTTTCAATTAAAGGCAAAGGGCGTGGAGCTCGTCTGCTATATCGCACTCCTCCCACTTGACGCCGAGGTCCTCTCTGCCCATGTGGCCGTAGGCGGCAAGCTGCTTATAAATAGGCTTGCGAAGCTCGAACTTCTTGATGATAGCGGCAGGACGAAGGTCAACGAGCCTTTCAACCGCAGCGGAAATCTTCTCCTCTGCAACAGTAGCCGTGCCGAAGGTATCTATCATAACCGACACAGGACGGGCAATACCTATTGCGTAAGCTATCTGTACCTCACACTTTTTAGCAAGGCCAGCCTTGACAATATTCTTAGCAACGTATCTTGCGGCATAGGACGCACTGCGGTCAACCTTGGTCGGGTCCTTGCCCGAGAACGCGCCGCCGCCATGGCGAGAATAGCCGCCGTATGTATCAACTATGATTTTTCTGCCCGTAAGACCGGTATCGCCCTGCGGTCCACCGATAACGAATCTGCCCGTGGGGTTAACGTAGATATTGACCTTTCCGTCAAGAAGCTCGCGCGGAACGGTGGGCAGGATTACCTTGTCAATGATATCCTTGCGGATAGTTGCCGCGTCTATCTCGGCACTGTGCTGAGAGGAAATAACTATCGTATCAATGCGCCTTGGTACACCGTCAACGTATTCAACGGTAACCTGCGTTTTTCGGTCGGGACGGAGATAGGAGAGCGTACCGTTCTTTCTAACCTCGGTGAGCCTCTTTGCAAGCTTGTGGGCAAGGGATATGGGAAGCGGCATAAGCTCGGGAGTCTCGTCGCAGGCGTAGCCAAACATAAGTCCCTGGTCGCCGGCACCGGTATCAAGCTCGTCGGTCATCTCGCCGTCCTTTGCCTCAAGACACCTGTCAACGCCGAGGGCGATATCGGCGCTCTGCTCATGTATAGAGCTTAAAACGGCGCAGGTAGTTGCGTCAAAGCCGTACTTTGCCCTGTCGTATCCGATTTCGGAAACGGTGTCTCTCACGATTTTCTGAATATCAACTCGCGCCTTCGTGGTTATCTCACCCATGACGGTGATAATGCCCGTGGTCGCAAAGGTTTCGCAGGCAACGCGACTCTCAGGGTCCTGAGATAGCATTTCGTCAAGGATAGCGTCGGATATTTTATCGCATATTTTATCGGGATGTCCTTCGGTAACCGACTCCGAGGTGAAAAGTATTTTCTTCATTTTTTCGTCCTTTCCTTTGAAAAAAGCGAGTGCTCGGGACATAAATTCCCGAGCACCGAGCAAAAACTCATCTGTCAGGAATTGGCACCTTATATAAAACAGGTTGCCGGGCTTCACAGGGCCAGTCCCTCCGCCACTCTTGATAAGCAATATTTTATTGTGAAAACATTATAGCACACAGTGCGACAAAAAGCAAGAGCTTTTTCGAAAATTCCAAAGCTTCCCTTAAAGAACCACGTGTGCGGGGAGTCCGTTGTCGTACTTGACGTCAACCTCGCCCAAAATGAGGGGTGCGAGATACTTAATTCCCTCCTCGGTAATGCCGTTGCCTGCTTCGTTTATATACTCGTCCGGCACGTGCTTAACAGCATTTGCAATCGACGAAATATCCGACGCGCCATAGGTTACCGAGTATTCCTCGCCGGGCGCGCGGTCAATGGTCATCATAACGCCCGTGCGGCCCGATATAGCTGCCGCTACCGCGGCACGGCCTACACCGACAGATTCGGTGATATCGGTGAGCGAGGCAATATGTGCGGCGGCACGCTGAGGCAGATTTAACTCAATTGAGCGCACCTTGCAGCCAACCTTATCCTTAACAAGTCCCTCAAGCACCTTGCCGACACCGGAGAGTGCCACGTGACCGAACGCGTCAACCGCGCGAGCACCGAAGCCCTCACCGACGTATCTGCCGTCAGCGAACTTGACGCCCTCGGAGATTGCAACGAGGACTGCGGGGTGATTTTTTTGTATCTCGTTTACGGAGGCGATAAACTCCTCGGGGTCGAATACTCTCTCGGGGAGATAAACGAGGTCGGGACCAAGACCGCCCGATACGACGGGGAGTGCCGCTGCGGCAGTAAGCCAGCCTGCGTCTCTGCCCATTACCTCGACGATGGTTACAGCCTTCATGGTGTAAACCGAAACGTCACGGAGAATTTCCTTCATAGTGGTAGCAACGAACTTTGCCGCAGAGCCAAATCCGGGGGTGTGGTCGGTTGCGGTGAGGTCGTTATCAATGGTCTTCGGTACGCCGACAACGCACATTTCGTAGTCGTGCTGTGCGGCAAAGGCGGAAAGCTTAGAAACGGTATCCATAGAGTCGTTTCCGCCTATGTAGAAGAAGTATCTGATATTGTGCTTTTTGAAAATTTCGATGAGTCTTTCGTAGGTTTCGGGGTCTGCCTCGGGAGATTTCATCTTTCGTCTGCACGAGCCGAGAGCCGCCGATGGGGTCTGCTCAAGTATATCGATTTTTTCGTCGTCGGCAAAATACTCGGTGAGGTTAATAAGATTCTCGGCAAGAAAGCCCTCGATACCGTTTCTCATACCGTAAAGAGTGTCAATTACGCCCTTACCGTACTCCTTGACACCTCTGATAACGCCTGCCAGGGTCGCGTTTATTGCGGCGGTAGGACCGCCCGACTGTCCAACGACAGCATTTCCGTGTAAAATACTCATAGTTTACCTTCCAAAGTAAGATTGTTCACATATATTATACACGTCCGGTCGGCGCTTGTCAAGGTAAAGTTAGGATTTAGCGTCGAGGCTCGCTATATTAAAGAAGCCGAGCGCGCGCCGCAGGTACTCCGAGCGCTGAAAGCCGTAATCAAGAAAATACGCGTGCTCGCAAAGGTCGATTGCAAGAAGCGGCTCGACCCTCAAAAACGGCATACGCCCCTCGCTTGTGTGTGCTATGCGCGGCACACCGCGACGGTCGCAAAAAACGTAAAGAAAGCCGTCGCTGTGCTCGCGGCCGTAAAGCCACACCTCATAGAGAAATTTATCCTCAGAGCCGTAAAAATTCCGTACCGTCTCCGAGGGGCGCGGCTCATCTGTGAACGATGAGAAATAGAGCTCGTGAAAGAGGATACTCGAAAGACCGTCAAGTATCTCACTTCTATCCCCTGCCGACAGCCCTCGCATAGAGTAGATTTGAGAATAGGTGCAGTCCTTGATTTTTGGAAAGCACTTTTCACGTATTGAGTGCCTTGAGCGCTCGGTGTTAAGATAATCCTCGTGTCTTATGAGGGATTCCTCGCCAAGAAAGGTGCGCAACTTTCCGATATCCATAATCTTCTCCGTGTCAGGTTTTATTTAACATTATATGCAAAAATAAAATCCCACGCGCCGCGTGGAATTTTATAAATCAGCCGAGCAAATCCTTCTCGGTATAGGTGTATTCGGTGTTGCAGAAGCGGCAAACAGCCGTAAGCTCGCGTGCCTTGCCCTCGGCTACCTGCTCGTCGAGCATTTTTAATATTTCAGCTTTGCCGAGGCTCTGAATTTTACGTCTCATACGATCTCTGCCGCAGTCGCAAAGATACTCCACCTCAAGAGTATCAAAAAGATCGTATGGAATATCGCGCATTGCGATATCGAAGATTTCCTCGCAGGTCTTGCCGCCTTCAAAATGGCGAGATATATTGACGAGGTCCTGTGCGTTGCGCTCAATGAGGTCAACGGTTTCCTCATCGGCAAAGGGCATAAGCTGTATAAGCACGCCACCCGCGGCAAGGCAGGAGTAATCCCTGTCAACGAGAACACCGAGCGAAAGAACGGTGGGAATCTGCTCGCTCTTAGCAAAATACGTAGCGATATCCTCGGCTATTTCCCCGCTGACAAGCTCTATCGTCCCAATCTGCGGCTCGTCGTTACCGACCGACTTTACGAAGGATATCGTACCGCGCCCGACGGCAGCGCCGACGTCAAGTTTTCCGTTCGGCTTCTTCGGCGGGTTTGCAAGAGGATTTGCAATATAGCCCTTGACGTTGCCGAAATAATCGCCAACCGCGATTATCTTGCCTGCCTCGCCGTCGCCCGATATGCTTACGGTCACGGTATCGCCGTTTTCGGGCAGCATGGTTCCTATCATTGAGGCAGCGGTAATAGTCCTTCCGAGAGCCGCCGTGGCAGTGGGGCTCGTGCGGTGGAATTTTATCATCTGATTGACGATTTCCTTAGAATTTATGACTAAAACTCGGGCAGAACCGTCGCGCGTCATGCCGCGCAGTATCGCTGATTTTGCAGTTTTACTATTTTCACTCATAATTTGTTCCTTTACTTTTTACATCTTGCGACGATATAAATACGCTCTGCCGAGTCGTCGGCAGGTAGAAAATCGAAATCCGAATATGCACCGACAAACTCAAAGCCTGCCGCGGTAAGCGCGGATTTCAGTGCGCGAAGCGTGTACATTTTTTCTCTGTCGGACTCATCGTAGCGAGTGTAGATACCCGTTTCCTCCTCCTTAAAAAGCGTGATATAAAAATCGCAGATTCTAGTTTTCTCATCGTAGAAATTCTGCCAAATGCAAACACCGCCGCACTCCTCCATAACGTAAGCTCTGTCGGAATATATATTTTCAAACTTAAATTTCCCGTTGACGTCAAATATAAAGAGTCCTTCAGGTGAGAGATAGTTATGCACGAGCGCGAGGCAACGCGAGAGGCTCTCCTTATCGGTCAGATGATTTATGCCGTCAAGGCAGCACACCGCAGCGTCTACCGTGCCGTAAAGCTCAAATTCGGTCATATCCTGACATAGCCAAAGCACGCCGTCAACCCCCGCGGAGTCGGCTCTTTCCCGCGCAACGTTCAGCATTTCGGGCGAAATATCAACGCCCGTCATATCATAGCCGCGACGAGCAAGCTCGAGGGTCATCTTCCCGGTTCCGCAGCCGAGGTCAAGCACGAGCTCGGGTTTGCCTCTGTACTCACGCCTGAAAATCTCCTCTAAGAAATCAGCCCAAAGACGGTAGTCGATATCCGAATTAATAGCGTCGTAAAAGGGGGCAAGCAGGTCGTATATCATATTTCTCCTCGCTTTCTGAATCGGTAGATAACCTCGTCGGGGTCGAGTCTGTCAACGGCATAAGCCTCACAGAGCAGCTCTCGCGGTATGCAGTCGTCGTATTTATCGAATACGGGAAACTCGCCGTCAAAGACGAGCTCCGAGGGCACGATTCCGTCACGCTCTATGATATTCGCTATGGCCTCTGCAAGTCCCTTTGCCTCGCCGCGTGCCTTGAAGGTGATATAGTAGCAAAGCTCGCTTTGAATATCGTATATTCCAAGCTCCGAGGCGTATTTTTTCAAAAGTCGTCGCAGCGTTCTATGGGAACGCGTTCCAAGCCACGGAAACAGAACGTAGCTCTGACCGCCGAGAAATACAACCATATCCTTGTCCATGCCTGAATTTTTCGCTACGCGACGGGCGTCCTCGAGCCTTCGTGCCGCATTTTCGCCAAGGAAGGAATAGCTTTTACCGTTAAACAGCACGCGCCGCATTGCAACGAGCAGCTTCGTGTGTATCTCGCCGCCGTCGCCCGGCCACGATACCTCCATCTTCCCATCGACCGCCTTTACGAAAACGAGCCTTCTTGCAGGGTCAAGCTCACGTACCTCCCACACCCTGCCCGCGAGAGCGAAGCGGTCACCGACGGGCGGCGGTGTTGTGATAGTTCCGATTTCCTCGCTCTCACATCTGACGGTGTAATCCTCGCTATCCTTGAAAACGGCGTAAAACTTGTAGGAATTAATAATTCGCTCGCCGCGAAGCCCGACTATAAGGCCGCGCTCCTCGGTCAGCTCGATATAATCGTCGTTAATCATAGCAACAAGCAGCGCGCGGTAGCACTCCCTTGAGATAACCGAAAGAGGCGGCAGTGAAAGCACGCGCTCTGCAAGCTGCTTCGGTGTTTGCTCGCCCACCGACGCTAATATGCTAAGCGTTTGGTGAAAGGCAAGCGAGAGGGGCATTTTTTTGATACGCGGCGGCTCAATGAAGCGCTCCTCGGAATACAGGTCTATTATTGCAATACCGCGCAAAAGATCCCACGGAATAATCTCGGGAAGAGGCGCGTTGGGCAGGGGTGTATCCTCTCTGTAAACCATTATCATCTCGGGCGGCGCGCCGCGCCTGCCCGAGCGTCCAAGCCTTTGCAAAAAGCCGGCGACCGTAGGCGGCGAGCCGATTTGCGCCACTCTGTCGAGTCTGCCGATATCTATCCCCAGCTCCATCGTTACGGTTGCGCAGGTGACGGCACGTCTTACAGTCTCGTCCTTCATTTTCGCCTCTGCGTCCTCACGCAGCGAGGCGGAAAGATTGCCGTGGTGTATCAGGAAAACATCGGGGTCGCCGCGCTCGCGTGCTATCTGGCGCAGCGTTGCAGTTACGTACTCGGTCTCCTCACGGGAATTTGAAAAGACGAGCGCCTTAGCTCCAAGGGTAGCGTCATAGAGGAACTCGTACCCTGGGTCAAGTCCTGCTACACCGCCATCGGTGTCCTCGCCACCGTAGCTTCCCTCACACCCTTGCTTTTCGTTAGAGTTTTGAGTATAAAAATGCTCGAGCGCAAGCCTCCACTTTATCGGTGTGCGGGGCGGCTCAGGGGCTACGGTTTCCCTGCCCGTGCCCGAGCCAAGCCAATTTGCAGTAAGCGAAATATCACCGACGGTTGCACTGAGTCCTATTCTTCTTGGGTGATGACCTATAAGGCTCGCTATACGCGAGAGTAAACACAGCACCTGATTGCCCCTGTCGGAC
Source organism: Eubacteriales bacterium (assembly GCA_045657165.1). GTDB lineage: Bacteria > Bacillota > Clostridia > Oscillospirales > CAG-272 > UBA1740. The sequence goes on along the minus strand of JAZOSP010000017.1, from coordinate 4,737 downwards.
GAAATCATAGAGTGCACCTCGTCAATCACCACGTAGCGAAGCGAGGAAAAGATTCTCGGTATATCGTTGGAGCGACTCATTACCATAGCCTCAAGCGACTCGGGGGTGATTTGCAATATGCCCTCGGGGCTTTTGAGAAGCCGCGCCTTGTGCCCTGCACCGACGTCGCCGTGCCAATGCGTTACGGGTATTCCCGATGCAAAAAGCAGCTCGTCAAGGCGGTAAAACTGGTCGTTTATGAGAGATTTGAGAGGCGCGATATAAAGGACGGAAACCGAACTCTTGCATTCTGGATCGTCGTAAATGTCAGAAATTATCGGGAAGAATGCCGCCTCTGTTTTACCCGAAGCGGTTGACGAGGAGATTAAAAGATTTGAGTCGGTTTCAAGGATAACGCGTGCCGAAACGAGCTGAACGTCGCGCAGCTCAGACCAACCGTGGCTATAGATATATTCCTTGATAAAATCCGGAAATCTCGCAAAGACTCTGTCTGCTTCGGTCATATCATTATCCTTTCTGCCCTAAATTAAATATCTATATCAAACAAACTTACGGTTTTTTTAGCCTGCGGTGCGACTGTCTCCGCAGTATCATCAAACTCCTTGGGAGCACTGCCCGCAGAAGGTGTAAGACCCCTCATAAGCTCCTCGACGGTAGCACGCTTATTGTCCTTCAAAATATTGAGGACTGTCAGAAAATCTCTGATTATTTCACGTGGTGTAACCATCTCGTCGGTGCCGGCTCTTGACAGCTCGCGCACAAGAAAGCTCTCAAGCTCCGCGTCGGTAACGGGCGGGGTGTCTGTTCCCTCTCTTTGCATATAAAGACGTGCAAGACGGCGCACAAGAGCGAGCAGCTCGTTATCCGAAAGCCTGCGCAGTCTTATGACAGGCGAGGAGAGATTCTGATATCCAAGCTCCGAATAGCGCGAATCAGCAAGGCGGCTCCGCAGCGCCTCGTAGCTGAAAAGCCCGCGACGGGTATCCTCAAGAAATTGAGGCGTGCCACCGAAGATAACGCCAAGATTCCTCGCCTTGCCCTGTAGCGTGTCGTTGAATATGGCAAGCAGCTTTTCATAGTTTGCCTCGCGCGAGATTCTGTTAGGTATTTTATATAGATTGACGCACTCGTCTATAAAGACGATAAAGCCCGCATAACCGAGCCTCGTTGAAAGCGCGGAGAAAAGCTTTATGAAATTATACCAATTCTCGTCGTCAATAACAGTGCTGACCGAGAACCCGAGCGCTGCCTTTGCCTCGGTTTTGGTCGAGAATTCACCGCGCAGCCAGCGAAGGCAGGCAGCCTTCTTGTCGCCGTCGTCACGCAGTGACGCCATATAGTATTCCGAGAGAACTCTGGCAAAATCAAAGCCGCCGACGTCGCCCTCAAGCTCTGAGAGAACGGCAAAAACACGCTTTTTAAGCCCCGACTCAAAAGCCTCTGTCTCGGGCATTATTCCCTCACCGACAAGCTCGGTGCGAAGCGCGGTAAAATGGCGCGAGAGAATAGTCGGAAGCGCGCCACCGTCGGGGCACGCCTTTGAGGCAAGATTTATCATCAGCTCCTTATAGGTTGCAAGACCTGCGCCCGCCCCTCCCGTGAGGCGCCGCTCGGGCGAGAGGTCGGCGTCGGCGCATATGAAACCGCGCTCAAGCGCGTAGCCGCGTATGAGCTGAATAAGGAAGGATTTGCCGCTTCCGTATCTGCCTATCAAAAAGCGTGAGAACGCACCGCCGTCGGCGGCAGTATCAAGATTGTCAAGCAGTGACGCTATCTCCTCCTGCCTGCCAATCGCTATATACGGTGCTCCCGACCTCGGCACGACGCCTGCCGCAAGCGACGATAGGAGCGTGTTTAATATTCTTTTCGGAACCTTTATTTCATTAGTGTTTTCAGCCATTCTTTGATTTCCTCTTTGTAATCCTCAATTATGGAGTAGCCGTCCTCTGTCATCTCGATGATTATATCACCGAAGCCGTCGGAGAACGCCTCGTTGATTTCGTCTATTGCCGCGTCGGCTTCAATACCAAGCTCCGCCTCGCCCGAAAGCAGCCGGTCTATGAGCACAAGACGCTCCTCGGATAAACCGTAGCTATCCGCAGACGTTGCCGGCTCGGATTCACGAGGCGGCTCGGTAGCAGGCTCGTCTGCCTGTTTTTCTGTAGAAGCCTCATCGGTAACCTCGTCGGTTTCAACGAGCCGCAGGGTCGTTGACCATGAGGCGCGTTCGATATCATCTGCTCCCGAAAGCGAGAGCCTTTCCTCGGGTGCCGCGTAGAGCTTGAGATATTCGGGCGCTGCCGCCTCAATGCGCTTTCGCTGAGCTTCATTCACGAGTGCGGCAAAATAACCGTCAATTAACGCCTTGTATTCGTCGGGAAAATCCTTGACGGCAAGTCGGCTCTTTACTCCCAATATCCCTCTGAGTTTATTTTCGGTGTAGCGTACACCGCCCGTAACGATACTGCGCAGGCGCTCGTCGCGCGCTACGGGGAAATACTCTATCTCAAGGCGCGACTTTACCGAATGAGTGCAAAGAGAATGAGGAAACGCGTCACGCCTTATAATCTCGGTCTCTTTGCCCGTATAGCTTGCTATCTCAAGACGCTCGAGCAATAGCCCCATAGCCGCGAGCGTATGTGTACGGTACTCGGCGGCATGCTCACCGCCTACGTATTTGCCGCGCCGCCAATCGTAATCCGAAAGGTAGGATAACAGCACCTCGGTCCCCGCCTCACCCGCAATATCGGCACCCGAGAGATAAAATTCACGCCACTCCGACGACTCAATGGCGTCAAAGAGAAAGTCGGTTATCTCACCGGTAGGACATTGGAGCTCGTATATGAGACAATAATCCTGTATCCACACCGAGAAATACGCATCTATCTTCGGCAGTGTGCCTCGATACTCGCGCCAGAGCCTTGTGAGAATCCTTATTCCCTCCTCCGGCGGTATTCTCTCGGGGAGATTCAGAATTTCATAAACATAGAGATATAGGTAGGAATAGTCACACCTTATAAATTTGCCGCGGCGCACCTCGCCTCGCCAGTAGAAATAATAATTTTTCTGCTCGGAGGTTAGCTGTGAATACTGCGGCATATAGGAATAAAACGGAGTGAACTCGCACCTTGGGAGCTTTAAGTCGTAGTAAACCTCCGCCGCCTTCCTGAAGCTGTCGTAAAAATCGTATTTATCTATACGCCTCTTAACGGTCACGCGCTTGATAAGCGCACTCTCGGGATAATAGGTGCGCCCGTCGGATTCAGACTCCTCGGTTGGCTTTAGGGTAATCTTTCTCTCAGAAGCTTCCGTCTTACTCTCACCGCCTACCGTATACTCGGTCGCGCGCACCGAGGCGGCAAATGGGGAAAGCTTACTTTTCTTTTTCGGAACGAGCTTGTCTATATCCCAAAAACCGTCTTTTTCCTTATCTGAAAATGGCACGGCTCACACCTCCCTTAAAGGCAAAATTGTGTATCAATATATTTTACCATAAAAACCGTCGTTTGTCAACGCTTGAGGAATAAAAAATACGACGCCGCTGTAGTGTTACAATTGTTGTGAGACTGAAATCGAAAAAACAATAGAAAAAGTGATTGAGTCATGTTAGAATAGTTTTGCTACAAACAAATCTGACAGAAAGGACCCAATCACTTCCATGAAACATTATACCACAACAAAAGGATTTTGTCCACACCAAATTTCAACAAAAACAGGAGCAATCAATTTATACCGCTATACGCACGACATAGATTTTGTATGCCGTAGATACCACATATCCAAAGCTTCGCTTATGCGTTGGAACAAGATCTATGACGGAACAAGAGAATCTCTCATTCCGAAATCTCACAAACCGCACTCACCGCATCCAAATGCACATACCGAAGAAGAACTCAAGTGGATCAAGGATTACCATAGGAGAAACCCCAACATTTCAATCTGTGAGCTTTACGGTAAACTCAGAGAAGATAAGGGATATACGAGGAATCCCGGTTCTCTTTACCGTGTTTTCGTGCGTCTTGGATTCAGAAAGAAGGCAGAATCCACAAAGAAAAAGTCTAAGCACAACAAGAACTACGACACGCCTACCGTGTTAGGCATTAAGTGGCAGCTTGACGTTAAAGTTGTGCCTGCTGCTTGTTATTCCGGAAAAGATGGGGAGAAATTCTACCAATACACAATGATTGATGAGGCATCAAGAGAGCGTTTCATATATCCTTACAGAGAGCAAAGCGGTTATTCTTCCGTAGATTTTGTGAAGAGATCTATTGCTTACTTTGGCTATGCTCCCGAAACGATACAAACGGATAACGGAGCTGAATTTTGCAACACTCAAAAAACTAAGCGTGTGCATTATTTTGATGTTTTTCTCAATTATCTCGGCATTACACACAAAACCATTCGCCCGAGAACTCCTTGGCACAACGGCAAGGTAGAACGTAGCCACAGAAACGACCAAGAACGTTTTTACAACCATCTGAAATTCTACTCGTACCATGATTTGCTAAAACAAATGAAGGCATACCTCTACCGTTCTAACCGTATTCCAATGGCAATTTTGGGGTGGAAAACGCCCATTCAGAAACGTGCCGAGCTTGGCGGCTGACGCTCTGCGAGCTTCATTCCTTCGGGGTTCCGCTTCGCTCCACCCCTCATTCATTCACCTCGCAGAGCATTATTCTAACTAACCAATTTCTTTTTTTAACTTTTTGGTCTCACATCATTGACAAACGTACA
>JAZOSP010000016.1:0-1304 GCA_045657165.1 Eubacteriales bacterium | reverse complement strand
GTTACCGCTGTTATTCAAAGCTCGTCCGCCACAACCGTTATGGTGGTTGGCTTCGTTAACTCTAAGGTAATGACCTTAAAGCAATCCATTGGCGTGATTATGGGCGCGAATATCGGTACGACCGTCACCTCTTGGCTTCTCAGCCTTGGCGGTATCTCGAGCGATAATATAATAATGAAGCTTCTTAAGCCGATGTCCTTTACTCCCATACTCGCTCTTATCGGTATCGCATTTACCATGTTCTCGAAGTCCTCAAAGAAAAAGGACGTTGGAACGATACTTCTTGGATTTGCAACGCTGATGTTCGGTATGGATGCTATGAGCGATGCGGTAAAGGGACTTGCGGAGGTTCCCGAGTTCCAAAACCTCTTCCTCGCATTTACCAATCCTATTCTCGGTGTGCTTGTCGGCGCACTCGTAACTGCAATCATTCAGTCGTCCTCGGCATCCGTCGGTATTCTTCAGGCACTCAGCGTTACGGGCGCGGTATCCTATTCTGCGGCGATTCCGATCATCATGGGTCAGAATATCGGTACTTGCGTAACCGCCATGCTTTCATCCTTCGGTGCGAATAAAAACGCAAAGCGCGCATCTATCATACACCTTATGTTCAACATAATTGGTACTGTAATTTGGCTTTCTGTGTTCTGTATTATATCCGCAATCTTTAAGCCATTGATACTGAGTGAATCGGCAAGCTACCTTGGAATTGCGGTTTGCCATTCCATCTTTAACGTGCTTTGTACTCTCGTTCTTCTGCCTGCGTCCTCGCTCCTTGAAAAGCTCGCCTATAAGCTCGTTCCCGAAGGAAAAGCTCCCGAAAAGATCGTTGAGCTTGACGAACGTCTGCTTGCAACACCTCCCGTTGCGGTTGAAAGATGCTGTCAGCTTGCATCCAAGATGGCAAGTGAGGCAGTCGAGGGCTTTAAGCTGAGCATAGAGTCTATAAGAAATTATTCCCCCGAAATCGCCGAGAAAATCAGAAAGATCGAGGATGATACAGATCATTACGAGGATATTCTCGGAACATATCTTACGAAGCTAAGTAAGAGTCAAGTGTCCGACGAGGACAGCGCAACCGTGACCAAGCTCCTGAAGGCAATCGGTGACTTCGAGCGCATTTCCGACCACGCTGTAAACGTGCTTGAGTCGGTGGAGGAGCTTCGTGAAAAAGGCATCGAGTTCTCACCTGCCGCAAAAGAGGAAATTGCTACTCTTTGCGCCGCAACGGATGAGATACTTGCCTTGACCGAAACCGCTTTCATTAACAACGATATTGCGCTTGCATACGACGTTGAGCCTCT
>JAZOSP010000015.1:0-3668 GCA_045657165.1 Eubacteriales bacterium | reverse complement strand
GAGATCGTAGAGCAGTCCTTGCGACGCGCGAGCATTTGGGATGAGGTTAAGGACAGACTCCGTAAAAATGCGCTCGGTATGAGTGGCGGACAGCAGCAAAGACTTTGTATTGCGCGTTCGCTTGCCGCAAGCCCCAAGGTTCTTTTGATGGATGAGCCTACCTCGGCGCTTGATCCTATTTCCACGGGCAAGATCGAGGAGCTGATGGACGAACTCAAAAAGGACCTGACCATCGTTATCGTAACGCACAATATGCAGCAGGCAACGAGAATTGCAGATAAGACTGCATTCTTCCTTCTTGGAGAGCTTGTTGAATACGGTAACACCGACGATATTTTCACTTCTCCCAGAGATGAGAGAACAGAACGATATATTACCGGAAGATTCGGTTGATTTATTAACAAATTTATGATATAATAATCGGAGAACAACAAAATGTCTATCAGAAAAATATTTGAAGAAGAGCTTGCCGACCTTAAAAAGCAGCTCGTCGAGATGTGCAGACTCACCGAGCAGATGATATCGGATGCGATTACAGCCCTTGTAAACCGTGACCGTGAGCTTGGTAAAAGCATCGGTGTTACCGACAAGCGTGTAGACGAATACGAAATGGCGATAGAGAAGAAGTGTATGCGTATTCTTCTCAAGCAGCAGCCTGTTGCAAAGGATTTCCGAGAGGTATCCACCGCACTCAAAATGATTACCGATATTGAGCGCTTTGGCGACCAAGCCGCAGATATCGGAGATCTCGTTTATACGATGCCGGGAGATGCTTATATCAAAAAGCTGACGCATATCACCGCTATGGGCGAGCTTGCCGTTAGGATGGTCAGAGAAAGCGTTGAATCCTTCATCAATAATGATGAGGCACTTGCAGACAAGGTAATCGCGCTTGACGATCAAATGGACGATATGTTCATTACGGTAAAGAACGATCTCATTGAGCTGATCAAAAAGGACGGCAATAACGGTGACCAAGCCATCGAGCTTATGATGGTTGCCAAATACTTGGAGAGAATCGGCGACCATGCAGTAAACGTAGCCGAGTGGACGAAATATAATGAAACGGGGGTACATCAAAAGTTTTAATGGATGCGCTTATTTACATTGTTGAAGATGATGAAGGCATAAGAGAGTTATACGACGGTGCCTTTGACGGTGTTTTTTTAACCAAAATGTTTGAGAATGGCAATGACTTCTTCGAGAGCTTTCACAAAGCTCGCCCGAGTCTTGTTATCCTCGATATCATGCTGCCCGATATGGACGGATACACGATCCTTTCGAAGATCCGTGAGATTGACGAGAAGATGCCCGTCATTATCGTCAGCGCAAAGTCCGACGAGATCAGTGCCGTAAAGGGACTGAATAAGGGGGCGGACGATTATATGTCAAAGCCTTTCTCGGTGCTTGAGCTTATCGCGCGGGTCAAGACCAATCTTCGCCGCGCCAATCTCTACGTTACCAAGCAGAGCGGATTCGTCATCGATAACAACGTATATAAGATCTTCCTTGAAGGCAAGGATTTAGGACTTACCCTCAAGGAATTTAAGCTACTTAAACTTTTGATAGGCAAAGCCGGTGTCACAGTGGAGCGTGAGGAGCTTTTCCGCGAGGTATGGGGAGAAGGCTTTATGGGCGAAACGAGAACCCTTGATATGCATATCGCACAGGTGCGTGAAAAGATAAAGGAGTGCGGTGGCAAGGAGGACGTGATCGTAACGGTTCGCGGTATCGGCTACCGATTTGATGCAAAATGAAAAAGAAGATTGTAATTAGATTTTTTGCCATCACGCTCGTTGCAGTTCTTTTGATGTTTGCCTTCGGTCTGGTTGCGGTTAATATGAACTCCAAGACCGTTGTAAGCGAACGACTGAAAGAGGAAACCGAGCTTGCGGCAACCCTTCTCGATGAGGAGAAGGATTTTACCCTCTTTGAAAAATATGAGGGCAATAAGCAGTTCCGTATAACAGTATTCGATATTGAAGGTAATGTGCTGTACGAGAGCGATACGACAGCAGCGCTTGACAACCATGCAGATCGCGAGGAGATTCAAAATGCTCTTGCCGGTAATCCTAAAACCGTGGAGAGATATTCTGAAACCTTCAAGTGCGATATGACCTATTACGCAACCAAGACCGCTTTAACCGACGGCACCGAGGTCATTTTGCGGCTTGCTGTGAAGAGCAGTGACGTAAGCTCTTATATTGGCTCTTTACTGCCTCTTATGATTATAGTGCTTTTCGTTGCACTGATCTCGTCGTTTGTCCTTTCTAATCTTCTCTCGAACAGTGTGTCGAAGAAGATAACCGAGATCGGGGACAGCTTGAAGAGTCTTAACGAGGGTCAGTATGAGCCGATCAAGACCGATATGAGTGAGCCCGAGTTGTTCGCTGTTTTGAACCAGATAAACGAACTGAATGCAAACATACATTCACATATGAGAGCCGCAGACGGCGAGCGAGTAAAGCTCAACGCTGTTCTTGCAAACGTGTCGCAGAGCATTATTGCGTTGGATAAATCAAAGCGGATCGTTTTCGCGAACAAGAGTGCTTTGAGCTTGTTCAGAGGATGGCGCAAGGACGTCGGACACGACATTGTATATCTGATTAAAAATCTTGACGTTACCGAAAAAATCGCGAGACATTTGCATGAGGACTACTCCTTTACCTTTAATTACGAGGGAAAAGAGCTTTACTTTGTTCTCACGCACGTGACCGATGAAGCCATTTCGGATAACATTGAGGCAATCCTTATTGTAACCGATATCACGAATGAAAAGCTGATTGAAAAGCAAAAGAGTGACTTCTTTGCCAACGCTTCTCACGAGCTTAAAACACCTATTACCGTCTTGCAGGGCTTCTCCGAGGTTCTTATGAATAAAGAGGGTATGGATGAAACCTCAAGGAAGCAGCTCCAAAGGATTCACAAGGAGAGCGTAAGACTCGGTTCTCTCATTTCGGATATGCTGATGCTTTCCAAGATCGAGAGTGGAGATCAGCCTGAGAAGGCATATACCGAGGTATCTCTTCAGGATCTTGCTTGTGAAGTTCTGAATGAGTTTGACGAGGAGATTAAAAAGAGAAATCTTACCGCAACCATCACTGGAGAGGGTAAGATACTCGGCGATCAGAATATGATCTTCGAGCTCATTGAAAACCTTGTTTCCAATGCCATCAAATATAACAAGGATGGCGGTTCGATTACGGTAACGATCACTGATACCACGGAAGGTGTTTGCTTGCAGGTGAAGGATACCGGAATCGGTATTGAGAAAGAACATCTGCCAAGGCTTTGCGAGCGCTTCTACCGCGTGGACAAATCTCACTCCAAGCGCATCGGCGGCACAGGACTCGGTCTTGCAATCGTAAAGCATATCTGCGCAATTTACGGAGCAGACCTCAGCATTGACAGCACCTTTGGAGAGGGAACAACATTTACGGTTGTTTTCACAAAACAAGTATAAAAACAAAGGAAATTTTAAGCGCAGTGGTTGAAATATACCGCTGCGTTTTTTATTTAAAATGTGTTAAAATCCTTCTTAAAATTTACAAAAAATATCTTGACTTTTTGCGTAAATACGCGTATATTAAGCGGTAGCAAAAAATAGCGAATTTGATTTGATTATTGCCAATTCTCGATAAGAGAAAGAATAGATTTTGATACAATTT
>JAZOSP010000014.1:0-1628 GCA_045657165.1 Eubacteriales bacterium | reverse complement strand
TCGGACAATGCTGCGTATCCGATACCGAGAGTAAGTATAGCTACCATCAGAAAGAGGGCAACTACAGTTCTTCTCATTTTCATTTTTTGTTTTCTCCTTTCGGTATTTTTTCTCTCATATAAAAGCAAAAGCCTTCGTATGAAAAAGAGATAAATTATTATAGCACATAAGCAGATTTTTGTCAAGTGAAAATTATCACAAATGATAACGACTAATCAACGCTGATAAGATACAATATAAACAAAAGGAAGCGAAAAAACAGAAGGAGGAAGGGAGATGAACGATATTTCAAACCGAATACGGTATCTTCGCGACAAGGCGGGATACACCCAAAGCTACCTTGCCAAAAGGCTCGGTATTTCAAGAAGTGCTGTAAACTCGTGGGAAATGTCACTATCCTCGCCGTCAGTATCCAACATAATCGAAATGACCCATCTGTTTAACGTAAGTGCCGATTATCTTCTCTCGATTTCAGACAAGATGACGGTTGACATCACCGAGCTCGATATTGAGGAGCAAGAGGTAGTAGTAAAGCTTGTAAACTGTCTAAAAGCCACAAAACCCGAAAAAAAGTAAATACAAGCAACAGAAGCGCCCCAAGAAAACCTCGGGGCGCTTCTGTACAGGAGGGCATATCGGTAATTGCGTGGCAGAGCTGCGGCAAAGCGCTTGATAAAATCTGCGTTTTGTGCTATAATTATACTGTTTTTCGACAAAATATAAGGACAACTTGAGGGGATTATGTTACAGTTCTTATTAGCGATATCAGACGAAGCAAATCACGGAAGCGTAACCGATTTATACTACAAATATAACGATTATATGCTGAAAATATAACGATTATATGCTGAAATTTGCAGTCAGCAAATTCAAAAATATGGGCAGACCTAACTGCGTTTACGATGCAGAGGACGTCGTGCAAAACGCCTTTGTAAAGATAACCAAATACATAAACCGTATCGACTTTTCAGCAGGGGAAATCAGCGTAAAGAACTACGTTTTTACAATCCTGAATAATGAAATTTGTAATTTGGTGAGGGAGAACGTTCTGTTCGAGGAGCTTGACGAGTCCTTGGTTGAGGAGGCCGAGTATAATTTGGCAGAGGAGCTCGAGGTCAGGGAAAGATATAACGAGGTGGTTAAGGCTATTGAGGGGCTTGATGAAAAATATAGCACCAGCCTGTTTTTGCTTTACTGTAAGGAAATGACCGTTGATGAAATAGCCGATATGATGGGCATCTCCCCAAAAACCGTGTATACGAGAATTGCACGAGGGAAAAATCTGCTAATAAGCATTTTGAAAGGAGCCGAGGCGTATGAATAAAACTAACGAGGCACTGTTCAAGCAAGCGCTGATGGAGGGACTCAGCAACCGTATCGACAGGGTTATAGAAAGCTGCACCGAGACCGTTGTGCCGTCGCGCAGGCACAGAGCCGCTATGAGGGCGATTATAAACGGCAGGACTGCTCCGCGCCGCGGCTTTAGCCCCTGTATGAAAAGGGTAGCCGCGATTTTGGTTGCCGTTATGCTGTTGCTGGCAGGCTGTGCCGTGATTTACCGCGAGCAAATCTGTAATTTCATAGAGGAAATATACGAATCCTTTGTCAAAATAAGCTGCTCGGAGGAT
>JAZOSP010000013.1:0-15694 GCA_045657165.1 Eubacteriales bacterium | reverse complement strand
ATGTTCTCGCCGTGCTCGCTCTCGATCTTAAAGTTTCCGTTAACGCAAGTTATTAACGCATATTTCATTTTTTTTATCCTCCTTTGTAATTAAAAAACAGCCCGGAAGAGCCGCTTAAAAATCCCTTAAAATACTTCTTTTATTGGATTTTATCCTTTAAGATATACCGTTGCGATACCATAAATAGTATTTTGTGTTACTGTACCGTATGTAAATATATAAGTATCGTTAGTCCTTGCTTGCAAGTACACGGGTGAATCCGCTTGAAAAGACATACGAGGGGGCCACCCACCGATACCCGTTACACTTTTAGCTTTAGGAAAACCCGTCACATTAAAGTTTGTATTTACGTCAGCCCTCACCCTTATATATACCAAAACAAGATTGCCTTGTACGCAATATCCACCATCTTGGTAAGTACAATTTGTAAATGTTAACCCTTCTGTAGTAAACTCTGTAGGATTATTGTTTACGGGAATTATTGCACCGTTCATTTAATCACCTCCCATCTTTTTACCTCACTTTTTTACAATAAAATGTTCGTTTTATTTAAGTTGCATACCAGATACCCATAGCCGAGAGCCTTATATAAAAGTCTACGGTCGGCTTGGTTTTGGCTTTTACTGTTATCGTGCTGACAGTTCCTAAAGCTTCCGGGAAGGAGAACTCTTCGACGAGGCTATATGCTGCCTTCTGGGCCGCTGTCGCGCGGTTGCTCCTGGTACTGCCTGAGCAGCTTATAAAGACGGGCTTATTTGCGTCAATATTGAGTATGTAGCTGCCTATCATCAATGTAAAGGTGTTGGTATAATATCCGTCTGAGTCTACAGTAGAGGACCAGTTAGTCGCTTCCACCAATATAGGCCAGTCCCATATTTCGATCTCGACCTTCTGGGACCCGTCGTAATAATAAACGTCACCGCTTCCGCCGATAGATAACTTTTGTGAGACCTTGTCAGCGGTTCCCGCTGTGTTTGCCTTACCATCAGCCGCCAGAGCGCCGACTTCGCTCGCTGTATACGAGGGCTTGGTCGCTGCCTTCGCCCAGCTATAAACGTCCGCAGCGTTGCGGGCGTTGGTGAGCCTTGTGTCGTTGCCCATAACTACTTCGGTCGTAGCGGCGTCACCGCTTGCCGGGACGTTCTTAACGGCAGCAGAGCCGAGGCTGGAAGAGTCGGGCTTCGCCGTGTTCAGAGCTCCGAGGGCTCCTTCTACGGTGGTCTGTGATACGCCGCCTATCGTGATCGCGGTCGCGAGGGTTTTAGGCTGCTTGTTCCCCAGCTCATCCGCTACGCTTACGCCTTCGCTAAATTTAACTTGTGCGGCGGTGTAGTCGTTAGCCTGGGGAGTTATATCTCCGCGCCTGTTGTTCCAGCTTGTCACGCCGCCGAGGCCGCCCGCTATGTCCCATAAGCTCGTAGCCTCGTCCCAGATTATATTTGTACCGGCGGAGCAGTATTTCCCCGAGCCTTCGGCGAAGCGGTTGTCTGTCGTGAAGTCGTCCGAGATATTATACATATCACCGTTAACCATGCCCGAGGTGGGTATCTGGGCGAAGGTGATAACGCTCTTATAGTGGACTGCTCCGACTGCGTACTCCTGAGCCTTTTCCGCCCAGTATTTCGAGTGGTCGTTATACTGGATATCGGAAGAGGAGACAGGGACGCCGTTCTTGGTTCCTTTAGCCCATGCTTCGGCGTTATACATTTCGGCTTCTGCGAGCGCTATTATGGCGGGTATTTCCGTCTCGGAGATATCTCCCTCAGCGTCGGGCCGTACCTGTATAAGCATCTTGAAGTTAACAGTCGCGATAGTGGCGCCGCTGTTGATAACGCGGAGCTGGGCGAGTACTTCCCCGGCGAAGGCTGTCATTTGCCGCGTGCTCGTGATCGTGACTACGTTCCCCGACCATGAGACCACGTTGTCCGTCTCATCATAGCAGAAGATAGTATTATCTCCCTTTTTCCCCGCTATCTGTACGGTAGCTGTTAACGGTATGCTGTACGGTGTCGCCCCATCGTAGAGGGCGAACTGGATAACGCGCCCGACGTCGTACTGTGAAGCGTTGACTACGTCGGGTATCCCTTTCGGGATAATGTTTAAGTTTACTAACTGTCCCATTTATTCCTCCTTATGCCGTTCTCGGGTAAGTTATAAGGGCGTAAAAGCGCCACGGGTTCGCGCTGCTTGTGGTGCCGATATCTTCCTCGGCCTGTATTGCGCTGTTATATGCGCTATCACCTGTTAAGTTAAGCCTGACGTGTTGCTCACTCCTCGGCATGAGTCTGTGAGCCTCGAAATATATCGGGTCGCGTGCATATGGAGCCATATCTCCGGGGAGGTTCACACCTAAATATGTCCCCTGTGTGATCTGCTTCCCAGCCGCAAGCTCAAAAGTTAACTCGACCGTCACCTGGTAGGGGTATACAATAACCACAAGCATAGCTCCATCAGATAAACTTGAGAGCTTTTGCAAGATATTAGCAAATATAGCGGCGCCCTCGGGTTCTCCGCTCGAGTAGTAGTATCTTTTTCCCGCGAGGGGTATCGAGTTAAGCCGTAGGCTTAAGTTATTCGCTAATTGTAGATAACTGCCGTTTGTGTAAAAGAAGTTACCGTTAGCAAGGGAGAAGGCACCATCCGAGAGCCTTATCCAGCCGATAGAGCCCGTGTTTATCTGTCCGCTTAACTTGCTCGCTGTTAGTCCCGCGATCTGTGAGTCGGTAAGCTGCCCGCTTATCATTCCCGCAGTGATAGCTCCGACTGCGATCTTGTCCGACGTTATTTGCCTCGAGTCTATCTTGTCCGTAGTGATCGAACCCGCTACCAGCTTCGCCGCGTTCAGAGTGCCCGCGCTTATGAGGTCGGTGTTAAATATCGTTTGGTTATAGTATGGGCTTGTGGGGTCTGTAACCCTTACCCATGCCGCCGTATATGGACCGTTGTAGCCGCTCGTACTGAAGCCGAGGCCCGAGAGGTTCCAGCGCCATACTTTAACGGCCTGTGTCTGGTCGGGGCTGTCCATGATAAGCAGCTCGTAGGGCCTTCCGTTTGAGTCGCTGTTGATTTTGACGTAGCCGCCATCTTGACCCGTTATAGCGTCGGTCGCGGCTTCGACTGCTGCCGCGATATCCTGTATAACCTGGTTGAGGATACTGTCTTCGACTGCTTCTATATCTCCGCCTATGGCTTCGGTCTGGCTCTGTATCTCCGCGATAGTTCCGCCGAGGGTAGGGCGTATCGTTCCGATAGTTACACGCTCGTATCTCTCGAGGAGAGTGTTATACTCGGTTTTTACTATCTTCGCTGTGGTGGATATCCCCAGGCGCTCAAAAGTGACCTCTACGGTATCGCAGAGGGCCGCCTGTGAAAATATACCCGATATGTCGCTATACTCCTCAGTATCGCCGAGGTTTATATACTCAACGTCGATAGATACGTCGGGGATACCGATACGGTTATCGCTTATATACGACTGAGCCGCCGTTAACATAGCCGCTTTAAGTAGTGCTTCGATCTGGGCTTCGGTCGCTTCGGGGTTGTCTTCCCTTATCTTTCTCTCGTCAACGTATGAGGCCATATCGAGGACGACGTTCCGGGGATAAGGGTAGTTTGCCGCCGTGGGGCTTTCCACGGTGCCCTGGTCGAGGTATAAGGTTACGCCCGCCTGGTCCTTAAGGTAGGGGAGCACACCCGTAATAGTTGCCTCGATAGACTCTTCCTGATTTATGTCTGTGATATTCTTCCCATATCTCAGAGTAAGCCCCCGGTCTGTACCTCTTGCCGCGAGGAGCTTAACGGTATACATATCAAACTCCAGCTCACCGCCGAAGACGTCGAGCACGCTCCCGCTCATTCCTCCGAGCATATTACGGAAGGACGCCGGAGCCTCGGGGGCGAAGGTGCCCGCCGTGCTTACGGTCGTCTGTACGCTAAAGGGATTAGTCCCGACTGAGTTATTCTTTAAGCCGTTGAGCGCGTTATATGCGCTGTTGGCAGTAAAAGGCTTTACTGGTATGTGTGTCAGTTGATAAGAGATATGCTGCGCGAATACCTGGACGCGCTTGTTTAACGGCTTTGTTATCTTACATATACGGAAGGGCTGAGGGGTCGCAAGCTGTGAGGGCTTCGCGAGTATGATCCTGGAGACCTTTAAGTCCTCAAAGTGTACGCCGCCCTCGACGTATTCCATCTCGAGTTCGTAAGCTCCGTTACGTTCCTCGGTGACTATACACATAGTCGCATCGGATAAGGAGCCGAGCCCTTGCGTATTAAAAGCCGTGGTATTTGCTTCGTATAGTATCGGTATCATAAGCGCCACCACCTCGGAGTTATCTCGACTTTTGAGAAGCCGCTAAACGTGATAGCATTGTCGCCCGGTGTCAGCTTCGGGAAGCCGCTCGTAAGAGAAAGGGCACTATTCCGGGAAGTAGTTCCCATGTATGCTTCCTGAGCCTCGCAGTCTATGTCTGTATAGGCCGCGCCGCTGCTTACCGTGCCCGCGTAGCCGTTTATATTAAAGCTACCCGCACCGTATACCCTTATAAGGGGGAGAGCGATCATGTCTTCGGGGTTATGCAATACAGCGCCCGTACTGACTTCGATAGCGTGCTCGCCGTCCTTAAGGTAGCGCTGGGGCTTGCAGTCAAAAACGAGGGGGAAGGTCGCCGCGATGTGCTTCTCGGAAGGCTCGACCTCGAGCCCCTGGACGTATCTCCCGAGCCTGTACTCGTCGGGGTGGTATGTGTCCTCGAGACGCCTATAGCCCGCTTTCTGCATGAGGAAGTTGCGAAGCCCTTGTGTATTTAATTTCATGCCTTCGGGGATAAAAGATACGTACGTTACCTCGGTATTCTCATAACAGCCCTCGTCAAGTGTGAGGTTCCCGTTACGTCCCGGTACTGATACGTAAGATACTTTCCGGGCGGGAGCGTTAAAGGTCCCATGCCCGGAAATATACAGACCGTAGTCTGCTAAACTTTTGTTATCAAAGAAAATAGAGTTAATCATGCGAATTTATACCTCGCTGAGCTGTATCTCTGGGTAAGTATGGCCTCTACTTCGAGAGCGATCTCTCTCGAGTTGAGTCCTTCGCCGTTTATGTTGATGGTCACGCCGCCGAGGTTTGTCGTCTCGCTCGGTGCCTGTCCTGTCTGGAAGTCTGCGTTAAAAGCTCCCGCCGTTAGTGCCGAGAGGTCGTTCATGGCTTTTATGACGCTGTCCTCGTTTGCTTCGATCCCGACCGCGATACCTTCGGGGATATAGCGGCCTACTTCGTTCGCCATGAGCTTTGAGGGGCTTCCGATCTGGAAGAAGCTCTTAACTGTTTCGTATGCTTTAGACGCTACGTTCTTTACTGCAGCTATCAGACTATCGAGCATAGCCTTAACGCCCTCGATAATGCCGTTTATTATGTCTTTGCCGAGGCTTATCCAGTCAGTACCGGCGAAGGCGTCTTTAACTGCAGTAAATATCTTCGGAACCGCCGCCACGAGGTCGGGGATTTTCTCTATCAGACCCGCGAGGAGCTTCCCGAGCATCTCGCCGCCGCTCTTAAGAAGCTGTGGAAGGTTGGAAGCTATCGTCTTTACCAGCTTGCTTATGATATCAGCCGCAGCAGAGACCACCTTCGGGAGACCCTGAACGATACCGGCTACCAGCTTCCCGAGCAGTTCGAGACCCTTTGAGAGGATCGTCGGGAAGTTTGCGACCAGTGTCTTTATAAGTGTCTCGATAGCTTTCGCCGCTGCGGTTGCTATGTTAGGGAGTGCGCTCGTTACGCCGTCCACTATCTGGGTAAGCATATCTATGCCGGCGCTCAATAAGTCGGGTGCCGAGTTGATAAGTGTCGTAAGGAGTGAGCTCGCGATTTCTGCCGCCGCTTCGATTATGCCGGGGAGTGCGTCGGCTATACCCGAGATAATATTCGTTATGATCTCGGTACCACTCTGCAAAAATGCGGGGGCCTGTTCGCTTATGAGTGTCCCGAGGTTATTTATAGCCCCGAGTATTGACTCTTTCATAGCGGGAAGCGGGTCGCCTTCTCCGAAGATAGTCGCCGCTGTTTCCTGTAAGCCCGTGACGATCGCGCCGACGATATCACCCGCAAGGGCGAGCCAGTCGGTGGAGAGGATCGCGTCCACAAGTCCCATGATTAACTGGGTACCGCCTACCATAATCTGGGGGATACCCTGGACGAGTGCGTCCTTAAGCATAGGGATAAGGTCCTTTAACAGGGTCGGGAGCTGTCCGAGGATTTTCCCGACCATGGGGAAGAGGTTCCCCATGAGGAAGGTATTAACAGACTCGCCGAGCGCCTTAAGTGAGGGTCCGATATCCTTACCGAGTGCAAGGTTCCCCATAAGGTTTTTGGCTGCCGACTGCATAGCAGAGAAGGAGCCCGAGAAGGTCTGGGCCGCTTCCTTTGCTGTGGTGCCTGTTATACCGAGGTCTTCCTGTATGGCGTGTATAGCGTTGTATACGTCGCCGAGGTTGTTTATATCGTACTTTACGCCCGTCAACTTCTCAGCGTCGGAGAGTAGTCTCTCCATTTCGGACTTGGTTCCGCCGTAGCCGAGCTTTAAGTTATCGAGCATTGTATAGTTCTGCTTTGCGAAGCCCTGGTAAGCCGTCTGGATACTCTGCATATCGGTACCCATTTTATTAGCGTTATCCGCCATATCTATAACGGCCTGGTCTGCGAGGTTCGCGGCTTCGGTCTCGTTTGCTACGCTCTGCTTAAGAGCTGCAGCGAAGCCGGTCACGGTCTGCATATACTCATCCGCAGAGAGCCCCGCCGTCTTGTATGCGTTCGCCGCGTTCTCGAGGGCTATGTTCTGCGCGTCCATGAGTTGGGTATACTCGTCCTTGACTTCCGAGAGTGATTTCCCGACGCTTGCCGCGTATTCTTCCGCAGACTTGCCACCCGCGCCGAAAAGGGTCTCGATACCGCCTATAGACTGCTCGAGACTTGCCCCTTCTTCGAGGGTCTTCTTAAGTGCCGCGCCGATACCGGCAGCAGCGAGGGCGCCTTTGATCGCGCCGACCAGCCCCGAAGCTATGGAAGAGCCCGCGCTCTTGCCCGCGCTCTCAGCTTCTCCGCCGAGTTCCTTCGTGATGGAGTTCTTTATCCCCTTCGCAGAAGGTATTATCTGTATATAAGCCTCGCCGATCTGGGTAGCCATGTTATCCTCCAGTTATCATTTTCCAGGCACTCTCGAACTCTTCGGGAGTGCTGTATGTCTTAACGGCTTCCTCTTTGGGTTCTGCCGTTAGTAGTTCCGTTATACTCTTCGGCCTGTTTCTGCCTTTTGTAGCGTCCTCGGTCTTACTCCAGACGAGAAGAGCGAGGGCGTCGACCGTCCGAGCCATAAGCCAGCGGTCGAGGCTTATCTTTAGGCCGCTCATTTTTAACTTTATACGGCTGTCGTCTCTGAGACCAGCCGCAAGGACTGATAAGACCTCTACCGGGACGCTCCTATAATCGAGTATGTGATACGTTTCCGCAAGGTCACATATCAGCGCGTCGCGATCATAGGCGAGCATACCGGCGAGGCGCATCAGTTTTTTTGATTTTCTCCGAGGGAGTGGAGTATAGCGACCACTTCGGCGGCGACTTTATCCATAGGGACCGAGCCGTCCTTTATCCTTACGTGGTCGTATAGCTTCTTTTTCTGCTCATCGCCGAGGAGCATAGTAAGGAGCCCGGGAAGCCTGAGCGGGTTCGTATCGACCTCCGCTATAGCTTCCACGAGTTCCATATTATTTAATACTTTGTCGTGTACGTTGAATTTAAAACCGCTCTCAGTTACCCCTTGCATAATTTAATCCTCCAGTACGAGACCGCTCAGAGTGTAGTAGTCTCTCTTTGTTCTTACGCCGTCAGTCGAAACAACTACGAGCTGCTGGCTCATCGGGTTCGTGATCATAAGAGCTGCGTCCATATCCTCATCGAGGGGGAGTATTCCGCTGCCCTGGGAAGGTGAAAGGCCTACCTTTATCGTCTGGACGTTAAGGTCGTTGTTAACGAAGTCCAGAGCAAGGAAGTATCCGTCTCCCCAGTAGTCGGGAAGCGGGCCGCTGGTCTGCTTGTAGAGTGTTCCGCTTATAGCTCCGTCAGCTACGGTGATATTGTTCTGCAGAGAAGATACTGCAGTCTCGAAGATGGTATCCGTGGAGAGCTTACCCTTAACTGTCGGGCTTGTTATCTCTGCGATATTCTGCAGAAGCTCTCTATGGGTATCGCCTTCGTAGCCGTTATAAGGCAGAGCAGTTATAGTAGCGTCGTAGCCTGTAGCCTCGCCGTCGGTATAGGTGATATCGCCCAGGGCGGTTATCTTACCCTCGGGGATAACGATACGCTTCGCGCTGTTATCTCTGAGTATCATGTCGATGATCCAGGCGCCGGCTTCTGCTTCTGTTGAGTTAGCTCTTACTACGAGACCAGCGTCGATAGAGCCGTTTACGTTCTCAGCGCCGTATATAGCCTTAAGGACGTTTACGTTTTTGGTCTCAAGGAACTTCATCTGGAAGGTATCAGTCTTTCCAGTCTGCAGAGTAAGAACGGTATCGCCGCCCCATGCCTTCTGGTCGGAGCTTTCTATGGTGTTTGAGTTGGTTACGCCGTCCTCGCTTATGTATCCCATGGATACGAAGGCGGGGTTAAGCGCTTCCCTTACCGTCATCGGGAGGGGGGTACCCTTCGGAGCACGGTATACGGCGCCGCCTATACGGGGCTTGCCGGTTGTTACGTTAGAAACTTCGCTCATTTTTATTTCCTCCGTTTGTTTAGTTGCCGCTTATGATATTTGTGATAATGCTCATTTCGTGCACCTCCTAATAGTGCGTGATATCAAAAACCGCCTGATAGCGGTACTGTTTGGTGGTCGTGTCCGTGAAGTTGTAATCGCTGTTTAATTCCACGCGGGCGACTTCGTCGAGTTCCGTTATGCGATCCATAACGGCTTTAACCTTTTCGTTAAGCTCTGCAGCACGATACATCGAGCCGGCGTAAGACTGTATAGCTATAGTCGCGTCCTTTATGTGGTCCGTCTTTTTGCCGCCCGTCTTCTCGACGATCAGAAACTCCTCGGGCTGGTCTTCGGGTTTTTCCCAGAAGGCCGGGAGGCCCATTTCTTCGTTGAGAAAATTACATACTAATTCTTCTATCATTGTTGCACCGCCTTTAGTAGAGTGTTATTATCCGAGTTATCTTTCCGCGCCTTGTAGGTGACAGCTTTTATAACCGCTCCACGTCGTTCCGGGTAAGTTCTCGAGTCCATCTCGTAGCCGTCTCCGCATCGGCTTAAAGCAGAAGCCGCTCTCTGCATACACATATCAGCGACTTCCTGGCTTTTAAGCACTGCTTGGACTCCTTTGGAGTTTAATACGACTTTCACATTACCCATATCTGTCTACCAATACCTTTTTATTCCATGACAGGGGGACGAGCTCCTCCTGGAACTCCTGAACGAAGCCGAAGGACTTAAACTTGTGACCGAAGAACTCTATAACCGAGTCCTCCCAGTTGTGGGTATCGCCTTTCGGTATGCAAAGGGTATATACTGCCTTTTTACCTTCGAGGTCTGTCTCCGTGACGATATCGTCCGAGTTGGTCGGGTATACTATCACGTTATCGACCTTTACGGGCACCTCTTTGTATATAGGCCTATGCGCTCCGTCTACGCCTGTCTGCTGTTTTTCATACAGCGTTATTGTTATTCCCGTTATTTTCCCCATACATATACACCGCCTTCGCTGTTTGCTGTAAAAGGCCGAGCCTCTTTAAGTCGTTACGCATAACCGCGTTAGCTATGCCGCCGCCTGGTATCGAGTAAGTACCCGACCAGGTATAACCGCCGGCGCTCTGTGACTCTTGGCTCATAGGCTCGCCTTCCGTGCTCTGTCTCATAGCGCGTATCGTTACGTCAGTCGTGACGAGCTTTACGACACTGTCGTAAGTAGCATCTGTTATCATTTCGTCGAGATTTTTCCCGACTTTGGCGGCCTCATTCCTTAAAAGGTCGGATATGAGGGGGAGCAGAGTATTAACTCTGCTTTCCTCATCCTCTGAAAAGGTACGCCCGGAGATTGCCTCAACCTCCGCAAGTGTTACAAACGCTGCTCCCATATTATTTACCTCTATTTGTGCGCGGTTTGACGGTGTTCTTTGCTGCTGCCTTTGCGGGCTTCTTCTCAGCCTTGGGCTCTTCCTTGGGCTCTTCCTTAACCTCTTCCTTTACGGCTTCGGTCTTCGGCTCTGCCTTGGGTTCTGCCTTCTTAACGGGTTCACCCGTTAAAGGCTTCCAGAGTTCGCCCTCGATAGCGCAGTCGGACTCGATTATCATACGGGTTTTGGTATTGATATACTTCATAGTTTTTTCTCCTTATGCGAGCACGAGGTCGGAGAGGTTATAAGTAAGCCTCTGAGTCTTGCCGGAGACTGTGGTCTCCATTACGAACTTCTGCGCGCTCTTGTTGGTGATCTTGAATACGCCGGCGTGGTCTTCGTCGAGCTCTACAAGGCCGCTACCCTGTGAAGGGTCAAGTCCGACCTTGACGGTAGCGTTCTGCGGTATATCGTCGAAGTTAAGAGCCAGGAAATAGCCCTCACCCCAAACGTCAGCGAGTGAGCCAGAGTCGATATACTTAAGGGTTCCGAGTATGCGGTTCCCTGAAACGGTAACGTCGCTCTGTAAGTCGCTCACGGTGTAGCCGAAGACTGTAGCCCCTTCGTCCATACTCTCAACGACGGGGCTCACGAAGGGTTTACTTCTTTAATGCGAGCGAAGGCAGCGGGTACAAGGATACCCCAGCCGATATAAGCCTCTGCTCTCATGTAGATTTCGTTATAGCCCTGGAGGTCTCTGCCGCTGTTGTCGGGATCGCCGAACTCTATTATCTTTGTAGGGATTTCCTTAGCGTAGCCCCACTTAAAGTAGTCCTTGAAGTTACCCACGAAGGCCTGGTCTGTTGTGGTGTTGACTCCGTCGTCTACCGGGCAAGCGGAAACGTTAGAAGATACTCCTACGGGAAGGCCGTTAATTGTGCTGGGAGCGCTGCCCCATGCGAGCTCAGGATATACCTTCTGTCCGTTTGCTGTAAGAGCTGCGAGCTGTGAGCGAAGAGCGGGAGAGATAGCTGCTCCTGTTACGTCTTCGTCGCTACCCTGTACGAGTGCGATAGCTGCTTCGACGCGAGCGTCTGCGGTCTCGGTGGAAGCTGTAACAGCCTGGGTAACAGCCTTGTCGAGGCAGTTGTTACCGATCAGAAGGGAAGCGCTGCCGGTGCGAGGGTTAACGCCATGGATAGCCATAAGGTCGAGGCCTTTAGCTACCTTCTTAGCGAAGCCGTCGGAGAAGGCTCTCAGTATGTTGATCTGCTCTTCCTCAGTTGCATACAGGAACTCGTTACTCATACGAGCGCCATACTCAACCTTTACGGGGATGATGGTAACGGGATCGAAAGACAGACCGGCGCGGCTCTTTGCTCCGCTCTCTGCTACGATATCTACCTCGTTATCCATGTTAAAAGTGAACTCTTTCCTACCGTTGAAGGGTACGGGTACCTGTTCGGAGAGCTTAGCCAGGACGGAAGCTCCCTTTACTCTGTCGATAAACTCCTTAACAAGCTCGGGCGTAAAAGCGCCGCTCATGCTTGATCTGTTGATAACATCAGCCATTGTTTTATTCTCCTTTCAATTCTTTTAGCATCTGTTTGTAGGACGCTGTTTTCGGATCGGTGTTTATAGGCTGCTCAGGGTTTGCAAGCGGTACGGGTGCCGTATTCGCTTTAACGAGAGAGGCGAGAGCTTTCGCGTCCTTGGTAAGCTCTTCTTCCGTCTCACCTGTGAGCCTTGTGTGCAGCTCGTACGGTAAACCATTTTCCCGCGCTATGCGCAGCTTAAGGAGCCCCGTCTCGAAGCCCTTTATACGCTCGTCGCGGGTAGCTATCTCTTTGTCGTAACCGGCTAACTTTTCGTTATTAGCCTTAAGAGCAGCTTCCAGCTCGCCGAGCCGCTTATCGTAGTCTGCTTTGATCCCGGCGAGGTCTTCCGGGGAAGTGTAACCCTCAAACTTTTTGGACTGTTTCGCGAGGCGGGACTTTATAGCCTCGTCGAATTGTTCCTGTGTTGTAATAGGTGTTTCAAGTTCCATACGTTATTCCTTTCTCCCACTTACCCGGTGGTACGGTAGATTTATTAAAAAAACAGCCCGTGAGCTGTCTTTTAATAGCTTATTCTTTGTTTTTTCTTGCCTCGGTCTTCTGCTGCCGCCCAGTGTGCCAGGATAACGGAGTCCATGATGGAGATATCCATATCCGGCTTTATGGATCTATAGCCGAAGCCTGTCGAAGCTATCGGACGCTTTTCGCAGTTCGTGACGACCATATCGAGAGAGGGCTGTCCGTTGTGCGCTATGGTCTGCTTTTCGATCGCTTGCTCCCAGAGGGCGTTCGCTACAATGAACTGCGCGACCGTGGGCTTTATCAGTCTGCCGAGCTTTTCTTCTTTTAGCTCTTGCTCGAGTAAGTCTTGACCCGCTTTACCATCAGCGACGACCTTCTCGACGTCGGCGTGTTTTAAGAAGTTTAAGAGCCAGGTATTACCTTTTCGCATTTCCTGGCACTTTATACACTCAACGAAGATTTTACCGTCCGCAGTCTTTACCGCGATCCCGACCGCCATCCGTTGCCCGTCCATGCCATACTTAACGCCGACGTATAACTTACTCGTGAGGGTGAGCTCGCTGTCTATGAGGAGCTTATCCCATTCGACGGAAGATATAGCGCTCTTCTGGTTGTAGGAGAGCCACAAGCCGAGGCGCTGGATATTGAAGTCCGTTATATCGCCGCCGCTTTCGTCTGCGATCGCTCGCTCCGTAAGCTGTAAGCCGAGGGAAGGGTTCGTCTTATACCACGCTTCCCGGTCTTCGGGGTCGGTCATTTCATCGACGGACCACTCAGCCCAGCCCGCGTTCGGGTTATCTCCCCAGAGTGTCTTCTCTCGAAACTTTACGAAAACAGTCCCGGAAGAGACCGCAGTCGGGGGAGTGCCGCAGAGTATCGTCTGGGGGTTCTTGCTGTCGGTCACGACGTATTTAAGAGCGCTCTCGTGGTCGTCCTGGTACTCCTGGGCTTCGTCGATAATCAGAAGGTCGAAGCCTTCGCCGAGTCCGCCCTTGGAAGTCCTTGTCCTGAACTCTATACGGCCGCCGTCTTTTATGTATATGTGCTCTTTGCCCGCGGCCCTGTATTCGCTCTCGATCTCGAGCCCCGCCTGTTGGACGAGTCTGTAAAGACGTTCCCACGCGGAGTGGGAAGTCGGCGTCCTGTGGGCGGTGTGCATGATTATCTCACCCGTGGCGAGTCCGTAAAGCTCTCGTATCGTCAGTATTTCACCTTTACCATTACGCCTTGGTACTTCGTAGCCGTAACGAGTGTGAGCCCAGAGCCCCTCGGAGTTCTCTCCGAGTATGTCGTATATAATTAACTGCTGCCATTCTCGGGCGGTGCGTCCTGTCTTTTCGTATAGCTGGATAGCCTCCTTTCCCCTTGTGTTACCGTACTTTTGTACTACCGAGTGGGTGGGAGTCTGGGCGCCTATTCTGGCTTCCATACTCTCATCCTCCTTTTGCTATCCCCAGACGTTTTTCTTCTTACCGTCTGCGGGATAATAATATGTCGTGCACCGGCACGCATCGTGACGGCGAAAGACTTCGGTATTTCCTTCGGCTATCAGTTCCCCGTAGTCGTACTCACCCTCGAGGGCTCGGCACCATGCGCAAGCTCGCGCCTCTGCCTTCCGTATGATCTTCGGATGGAGCCCGGCGTTATACTGCCGCTCAGCGTTTGCCTTGACAGCGTCGTCTATAATGCTCTGCGTATAGTTAACGAGAGCTTCCTCGATCATTTTACGGATATCGTCGTAGTATTCCTCGTTTGCGATCCTGTCTATGAGGTTTAGAAGCCTGTCCTCGTCGAGCTCAGGGCGTACGGGTTTAATACCGATATTTGCTGCAGTGTTAAGCGCCTTCTGTACCTTCTCGGCGGCGTCTGCCGTGAGTTCGTAATTCGTTCCGAGGGTATCACGGAGAAGCCTCTCCGCTATGTTGTAATACATCTTACCGTCGGGAAGTGCGTCCGAGGATACATACTTCTCGAAGGCTCTCTTAAGGATATCCCCGACCTCTTCGGCGTAGGCGTTCGCGTCCTGGTATGTCGCCGAGGGGCTGTTTATCTTTTCGAGTAGCCGCTTTATCTTGGCGCTGTTCTTATATTCACTTTTAAAAGCTTTATTGACGTCGTCAATTAAAGCGGGTGCTATATCGTCCATCATTCACCAGAGGGGAAGGGGTTCTTACTTTGCTCTATGCCGAGCATATCGCGCAGATTATCGGGGCCGAGATATCCGGGCGCGGCTGTTATGAGCTTCTGCAGTCCGTCACCGGCTGCAGAGAACTCCGAGAAGTCGGGCTCGAAGAGCGGCTCCCAAAGTGCCTTTGTTTTATAGAACTCCTTACGGTTATAGGCCATATCATCACGCAAGCAAGCAGCTACATACCCCGTATTGAGGAAGCAGCGCCCGAAGTTCTTCTGGGCTTTTCTTGCCGTGAGTCTTAGGTTCTCATGCTGGGCTTTTATAGCCTCGGCGCTGCTCGGGTTATCTGTTGCGAAGCCGAGGTCGTCGAGTGTGAGCCCTGTTTCCCCAGCGAAGAGCGAAGCATACATCCGCAGTTGTGAGATACTGGGCTCCATGCTCTGCTGGGGGAAGGTACCCGCTACGGGGTGCCCGCCGTTCTCATCCGAGGAGACCGTTAACATGGTTGATATTGTCATTTTCCATTTATCGAGGCTGTCCTGTAAGTCTGCCGAGGGGTCCGTTCCTAAAAGGTACTTCTGAGGAAAGCTATAGAACTCTGCGGAGACGTCTGTCCTCGTGATAGTGTTCCGTGCCTTGTTCATAATTGACATACAGGCGCGGCTTATGCGGCTATGCCCGAAGGGTCTCGTCGCGTCGGGTCTGTATATGATCGGAACGAGCAGAGGGACGCCGCAGTCGTGGGGCACGTCAAGCGATAATATACCCTGATCGTAGTATATAGTCCGCTCCCCGTCGAAGTATGCCTCGAGTATGGGGACGCCCTTCGTATCTCTTGCGAGTACTGCGTAGCCCTCATATAAAAGTCCCGTGATGGGGTTTATCTCGCCCGTAGCGTTTGCTCCGTCTATGACCTGGAGCCGTACGTCGTCGCCATCCTTTGAAACGTATATGAACGAGCAAGCAGCTATAAGCGAGGAGAGGATAGCAGAGTCGAAGAGTATATCGGGGTTATTCTGGTTAAATATGTCGTTAATGTTAAACTCGTCCTCGTCGAACTCCCTAAAGCTGAGCCGATCGGCGAGGCTGTCCACCGACTTAGCACACCAGCCGAGCACGCTCGCATAATTGCGCTTCATTTCCTCCGGGATGATGGGGGAGGGGTCTCTTAACTCGTGCTTCATGTCGTAGTAGCGGTATCTCGTTTGAACTCGGTCTCTTTTCTCCTTTAACTTACCCCGAAGGTAGTTAATTCCTCGTAATATTGCCATGATATACTCCGTATCGTTTATGATTACTGGGTTTCCGTGTGTTTTTTTTCGTAAAGTCGGATCGTAGCCATGTCGTTCTGTGAGCCAAGGAGTTGGTTTTCCTAAT
>JAZOSP010000012.1:0-1315 GCA_045657165.1 Eubacteriales bacterium | reverse complement strand
TAGGTATCCTAAGACAGCAGGTTCCGGTAAAAGCGTAGGCTTTCCTGCCGAGGTGAGAATAACTTGAATATTTATTATTTTCGTTGTCCTTTTCTCGTGGGTGTCTTGTGCCTTATCGGAAAGGGATTTTTTTATTGAATTTTTATGGAGGTGAAAATCTAAATGCCAAGCAACAAGATTCTTGAAGAAAAGAAACAGGTTGTAGAATCGCTTGCTGCCAAGATGCAGTCCGCACAGGCAGGCGTGCTTGTAAAGTACGAGGGCATTAAGGTAGCAGAGGACACCGAGCTCCGTGCAGCTCTTCGTAAGGCTGGTGTTGAGTACACCGTTATGAAGAACACCCTCACGGGCAGAGCATGCGATATCGCAGGCTACGGTGAGATGAAGCAGTACCTTTCGGGTATGACTGCTATCGCTATGAGCGCTGATGACCCCATCGCTCCCGCAAAGATTATGAAGCAGTTTGCAGACAAGATTGCATGCTTCGAAATCAAGGCAGGATTCGTTGACGGAGGCGTGCTTGATGTGGCAGGCGTTGAGGCTCTTGCCGCAACTCCCACTAAGGAAGTGCTTATCGCTAAGATGATGGGCAGCCTTATGTCTTCTCTCTACGGCTTTGCTTACGTTCTTCAGGCAAAAATCGACAAGGAAAACGAAGGCGGCGAGGAAGCTGCCGAGCCCGCAGCAGAGGCTTAACTTCTGCATAACTACCAAGTAAAATAATTTCTATAATAATTGGAGGATTTCAAAATGAACGAAAAGTCTACTCAGATTCTTGAACTCGTAAAGGGTCTTACTATTCTTGAACTCGCTGATCTCGTAAAGGCACTTGAGGAGGAGTTCGGTGTATCCGCAGCTCCCGTAGCAGCAGCTCCCGTAGCTGGCGCAGCTGCAGCAGCTCCCGTTGAGGAGAAGACCGAGTTCGACGTTATTCTTAAGTCCGCAGGCGCTAACAAGCTCGCAGTTATCAAGGTAGCTCGTGAGATTACCGGTCTTGGTCTTAAGGACGCTAAGGACCTCGTTGAGGCAGCTCCCAAGGCAATCAAGGAAGGCGTTGCTAAGGATGAGGCTGACAAAATCGCTGAGCAGCTCAAGGCTGCAGGCGCTGAGGTTGAGGTTAAGTAATTTTCACTCCCAAAAGCCAAATGGGCGACCACCTGCTGGTCGCCCTTTTTTGTATCCCGAAAACCCCGCCACTATGGCGGGGTTAAAAAAGCTTTGCTGATAAGCGGAAAAGAAACCAAAAGATAATGCAGGAAGCTTTTGTATGAAAGGCTCCGTTGTGTAGCAGATGCGCTATGCGCTTCTGCGAGGA
>JAZOSP010000011.1:0-9019 GCA_045657165.1 Eubacteriales bacterium | reverse complement strand
AGGACCTGCTTCAATCAGGGTTACGGGAATTACGTTGCCCTTTTCGTCGAAAATCTGAGTCATGCCCAGCTTTCTTCCGATAATGCCTTTTTTCATTTTTTCCTCCTTAGGTTATTGGTTGACAGGCTTGAATTTCCGCTTTCGCGAACCCGCCAACGTGACCGGGTGGTATTTCTACCGAGGGATTTGAAGCTCCCTACCGACTGTGTCGGATTTAAGTTAAGCCTTGATTTCAATCTCAACGCCCGCGGGAAGCTCGATGCTCATAAGAGCCTCAACGGTCTTCTGCGAGGGGTCGAGGATATCGACAAGTCTTTTGTGGGTACGCATTTCGAACTGCTCACGGCTGTCCTTGTACTTGTGCACCGCACGGAGAATGGTGATTATCTCCTTGTCGGTGGGAAGCGGAATAGGACCGCTGACTCTGCTGCCGTTCCTCTTCGCAACGTCAACTACCTTTGCCGCTGCGGCGTCAATGATGGTCGAATCGTAGCTCTTAAGACGTACTCTGATTTTGCTCTGTGCCATTTTGTTTTCCTCCTTTTTGGTTTTGCTCGTGAACCGATTAAGAAGGCGATTTGAGGTTTTACACTATGCCGGGTGTTTCAAACAACCCCTTACAAAATCAGTTCCCTCAGCCGTCCGCAGCGACTGCCAGAACCGATTAAAGAACATAGTGCGCCCATAGGCAACACTCCTGCTTCGCCCGGTTAAATATCGGACATACTCCACGGAAATTCCCTACCTCAAAGGGTAGCCACCTCCCGCTTCAACGCATATCAAGCCTATATATTATACATTAAATTATTCCAAAAAGCAAGTCCCGAGGCAAAAATAAATTCAAAAAATTTCCGAAAATTTTAACGAAATTTTAATCACATTTTTGTGCAAAATTAACAATGTTTCCTTTTTCTGCCCAAAAACAAAAGCAAGTCGGAGCAAGACAACGGCAAAAATTTTGATTTTCGGGTATTTGTTTACCATTTATTCACATTTGTATAGTAAAATATTAGCGATACTCACACTACGCGCGTGCGTATTTAATTAAATGAAGGAAATTTTCGGTATGAAAAAGACAAAACGGCGGCTCGGTATATATTTACTGCTGCTTATTTTAATCACGGCGGCGGCTGTTGTGCTCAGGACGCTCGCCTGCTTTAACGATTTCAACCCCACAACAGGATATTTTGACGACAAGCTTATCATCACGGTAGCCGATTGGCTGACCGTCGGCGGGGTGGTTCTTTTCCTCTCCTATCCCATAGCTTCGGGACGGGTGGCTTTGCGCGCCTCGTTTAGCTCACCTATGTTTTATCTGCCCTCGGGGCTTGTGTCGGTGGCGCTGCTCTTCCTTTCTGCCGAGCTTCTCAGCAAGGTGTGGGGGCTTCTTAGCGAAAGCTCACGGTTACAGGATTCGCTCCTGACAGCCGAGCTGCTTATACCGCTTGCAGTGGCACTGCTTGCCCTTTGCTCGATAGTATATTTTCTCCTCGGGGCGCTCATCGAGGGACGGTGTGACACGAGGCGTGCGGCGTTTGGGATTTTAGCGGTGCTTTTCCTTGCCGTTTACGCGGCGTATCTTTATTTTGACACCAAGCTGCCAATCAACGCACCGACAAAGGTCGTTGATATGATGGCGTATATATTTGCGTCGGCATTCTTCCTTTTTGAGGTGCGCATATCGCTCGGGCGCGACAGGTGGGGCGCGTATCTCGCCTTCGGTATGGCGGCGGCGCTTCTCTCGGGCTACTCGGCTCTGCCCTCGCTTATCGTGTACCTCGCGCGCGGCACGCTTATTACCAACTCGCTTGCCGAGGCGGCGCTCACAATGACGCTCTTCATCTTTATTACGGCACGCGTGCTTCACGCGACGCGCTTGCGCGATGACGAGAAAAACCCCGCGGCGGCTGCCGCAGAGCTTCTTTCGGCGGCAAGGCTCGCCGATATGAGTGTCGAGGTCGCAGAGGAGCTCGATGATGACGACGAATCCTGCGACAAGGAGCCCGACAACTACACCATGAATTTTGAGGACACGGAATCAAAGGACTAAAAAACGGCACGGTGAAAACGTGCAGCTAATTGAGGTAAAGATGAAAAAGATACTCGTAATCGACGGAAACAGTATAATAAACCGCGCTTACTACGGCGTGCGCCCGCTGACGACGAAAAGCGGAAAGCACACAAACGCGATTTTCGGTATGATTAACATAATTTCGCGCCAAATAAGTGCGCTCTCACCCGATTACGCAGCGGTGGCGTTTGACCTGAAAGCCCCCACCTTCCGTCACGAAATGTACCCCGAATACAAGGCGGGCAGGCACCCGACTCCCCCGGAGCTGCTCTCGCAGTTTGACGACGCTAAGGAATGTCTTGGGCTCATGGGGCTTCACGTGCTTGAGCTGCCCGGCTACGAGGCAGACGACCTTCAGGGCACGGTTGCAAAAATGGCAGACGGCAAGGAAACCGAGAGCTACGTTCTCTCGGGCGACCGCGACCTTTTGCAACTGATTGACGACAAAACCACGGTGCTGCTCGCGACCAACACCGAAACGAGAGTGATGGGGCGCTGCGAGTTCTCTGCCGAGTACGGCATTTCCCCCGAGGCGTTCGTCGATATGAAGGCACTGATGGGTGACTCCTCGGACAATATTCCCGGAGTTGCGGGCGTCGGAAAGAAGACCGCAGAGAGCCTGATACAGAATTTTGGCAGCCTTGACGGCGTTTACGCTAATATAGAAGATGGGCGTATTTCAAAGGGCGTGCGTGAAAAGCTTCTCCGCGATAAGGAAAATGCATATCTTTCCCGTCGCCTTGCCGAAATAAATACGCACGCCCCCCTACCTCTAAGCCTCGAGGACCTAAAATACGAGGGACCGGACAAGGCAGGGCTATATAAAAAATTCAGCGAGCTTGAGCTTAACTCGTTTATTGTAAAATTCGGTCTTAAGGGAGCAGACGGCGAAGGTGATAACCGGAGTCGCCCCGAGCGAGCACGAGCAGAATACGAAAAAATCCCCGCCACCGAGCTCGCGAAAATCATCAAAGACCCCGTTTCTATACAAGTTTTGCAAACAAATATTTACATTAACACCAATTCTCAGAGCTTTGAACTCGAGGGTGAGCTGTCGGAGCTTGAAAAAATCCTTGAAGGACGTGACCTTATAACCTACGGTGCGAAGGCGCTTATCCACACACTGTGGGGAGCGGGAGTGTCAACCGCGGGAACGCATTTTCTCGACCTCGCGCTCTACGCTTACTGCTTAAACCCGGGCTCAGGCGAGTCGGGCGTGTACCCGCTTATCACCATGTTCCTTGGCGAAAGCGCAGATGTGGGCACCCCGTGCGTCGATTTGTACCCCGAGCTTGAGGGTGTGATGAGAAAAAAGGTCGAAGACGACGGGCTTTCCCGCGTTCTTTTCGACGTCGAGCTGCCGCTAATACCCGTGCTTGCCGAGGTTGAGGCACGCGGCTTCAAGATTGACGCAAGCGGTATAAAGGAGTTTGGCGCGGCGCTTACCTCTCTTGCCGACGAGCTGACCCAGCGCATTTATATGCAGGCGGGACGTGAATTCAATATCAATTCACCAAAGCAGCTCGGCGAGGTTTTGTTTGTCGACCTTGGGCTCGTCACAAAGAAGAAAAAGACCAAGACCGGCTACTCCACCGACGCAGAGACTCTCGAGGAGCTGAGAGCTCAGTCGCCTGTAATTGACGACATACTCGAGTACCGCCAGGTGACGAAGCTATACAACACCTACTGTGCCGTGCTCCCCGAGGTTGCAGACGAGCGCCACAGAGTTCACACGGACTTTAAGCAGGCGCACACGGCGACAGGGCGTCTTTCGAGCGCCGACCCTAATCTTCAGAACATTCCGATAAGGACGAAGCTCGGGCGCGAGCTGCGCCGCTATTTCATAGCAGAGGACGGCTACACTCTCGTTGACGCCGACTACTCGCAAATCGAGCTGCGCCTGCTTGCACACATAGCTGACGACTACACAATGCGCGAGGCATTCGTATCCGGCGAGGACATTCACACAAAGACCGCCGCGGCGGTATTCGGAGTGCCTGAGTCAGACGTAACCTCCGATATGCGCAGCCGTGCGAAGGCGGTGAATTTCGGCATAGTTTACGGTATTAGCGGCTACTCGCTCTCCGAGGACATCGGCACGTCGGTTGCCGAGGCGACAAGATATATCAAAAATTACCTTATGAATTATCCGTCGGTCGACTCATACCTTGAGAGAGTGGTGAAGGAAGCGCGTGAGCGCGGCTACACCGAGACTATCTTAGGACGCCGCAGATATATTCCCGAGCTTTCCTCGTCGAACGCGGCTATGCGTGCCTTTGGCTCAAGGGTCGCTATGAACGCACCCATACAGGGCTCAGCCGCAGACGTGATGAAGCTCGCGATGATAAAAGTGCACAGGCGGCTTATCGACGAGGGGCTTGACGCGAGAATCGTTATGCAGGTGCACGACGAGCTCGTTGTTGAGGCACACCTATCGGTTAGCGAGCGTGTCAAGAAAATACTCAGCGAGGAGATGGAAGGGGCTATCTCTGTTTCAGTGCCTCTGACTGTCGATGTCACCTCAGGAAAAAACTGGCTTGAGCAGGAATAATTCAGATGGGGTGCGGAAGGCTTCCGCACCCCATCATTTTATATTTTCAAGTGCTTTTTCGCGTGATTATCTTTGTTTTTTACCAAATTCAGTGTATAATTAGTTTACTGACACCGGAGAGTCCACCGCTCTCTCCGTCGCCCTTTACCACCTCCTCGGTGAGCAAGTTGTCAGCAGCGAGCCTTGCGGCGCTCGTGTGGTAGTGCTTTGCGACCGAGAATAGAGTATCGCCCTCTGCAGGATAGTAAACCGTGACGGTTGCAGGACGCCTCTCAAACGGTAAGTCCTCCCGTGCCTCCGACGAGGAGAGAATGCGCATACTCTTGTCCTCGGTGATGACGACGGTCATATCGAGAGCCGAGGAAGGATAGATTCGCTCAGCGTCGAGGCTTGCCGTGGGATGTGCTACCGATACCGTAACGTCAATTTTTGCCGCCTCACCGACGGGCGATGGGAGAGTTATCCTCTCGTCGAAGGGCACCTCAAGTCTCAGTGGCATGAAGCTTCGCTCGCCCGACTCCTCGACACACGAGGCAGCACCCGTATATTTAACCGTGCCCGTTACCGTAAGCTCTCGGCCGTCAGCCGCTACCGTGTCGGTGCGCGCCGTGCCTACAAGACAGAGCACCTCGTCAAGCCCCCGAAGCCCCTCTGCCTCACGCGAGAGCTCGGCTGTGTGATTCACCCTCTCCTTGGTTGCCGCGATAAGCTCGGTGTAGGAAAGCTCGCCGTAGCCGTTCTCCGTCTCGCATTCGCATAGATATGCGTCGGCAGTGACGGTGACCGACTCGTTGCCGAGCGTCCCAAGCGAGATATCGACTATAGCGTTTGCGACAACCTCACACCCCGACTCGTCGGGCGTTACTGCTGTGGTGAGAGAGGTAACGACGGCACTCGGAAAGAGCTCGCCGCCGCTCGCCTCGGGATATGCCACCGACTCGGAAAACGGAATTTTGTGGAGCACGGGGTATGGCTCGGAATCCTCATTTTTTATAATAGCCAGAACCGAAAGAGTGCCCTTGACGGTAGCCTCTCCGTCAGATACCGCGACGCTCTCGCACTCGGCGTCGGCTCTCGAATAGATAACCGATACCTCGTCAGCAATCGAGCCGTCAAGGCGGCACACCGTCTCGGCAAGCTCGCGCTCTACGCTTTGCGATTCGGTGGCGGTGAGAATATTCACGTCGCGCATAAGCAGCTCGGGCTCATACTCCTCGGAGAATGCGCTGCCCGTAGGGGCTACCGTTTCGGTATAAGAGGCGACTGCCGAGACGGCAACGGTTGCCTTTGCCGAAATCTTGCGCGGACCGCCGAGTCTTACGGAAAAATTCGCTACACGGGTAGCGAGATTCGTCGCCTCCGCGCCCTCTCCGGGCAACGGAATAGACACGTCGTAGTCCGAGGTGAAGGCGGCCGAGGAGAGCTTTCCCTCGCCGTCGAGATAGACGACGTCGTAAGCGACGATGCCCGAAGCCTCAGCCGAGCCGTCGGCTGTATATTTGCCTGCGGGGCGCGCCTCTGCGCCTACGAAAAGAATTTTTCTGACCTCCCCGAGATAATCGGGCAAAACGTAATCCGCGTGCGTGTCGGAGTATATCGCCGCACCCCTTTGATTTTTCTTGAATTCTACTGTGCTTTTACTCATATTACCCCCAAAAGAATTTTTCTTCATTCAAATCTATGCGGATATCAGCTCTTATATTCCACAAATTGCAAGGTTAGTCAAAACATAAAAAACGAGGTAGAGGTTACCTTACACCTCTACCTCGTTTTCATGCAAAAAGCAGGAAATATGCAAATAGTTGTTTACATTTTATCAAAAATCTGCACCCATCGATTCCATAAGCCGCTTGTTAAACTCGGCGGCCGTGTTATATCCCATACGCTTTTGGCGGTTGTTCATCGCTGCAACCTCGATAACGACCGACAGGTTTCGTCCGGGACTTACCGGCAAGGTTACACTCGGCACTCTTATACCGAGTATCTCGGTCGTTTCCTCGTCAAGGCCTAAGCGGTCGTACATTTTACCCTGCTGCCACGGCTCAAGATTAATAACGAGGTCAATCTTCTCGGTATCCTTAACCGAGCCCATACCGAAGAGGCGGCGAACGTCAACGATACCTATACCGCGCAGCTCAACGTAGTGACGGATAATCTCGGGGGCGCGGCCGACGAGGGTCGTCGCAGACACCTTTTTGATTTCAACGGCGTCGTCAGCAATAAGACGGTGTCCGCGCTTGATAAGCTCTATTGCAGTTTCGCTCTTACCGACGCCCGAATCACCAAGCAAAAGAATACCCTCGCCGTAAACCTCGACGAGAACGCCGTGACGGGTGATACGCGGTCCAAGCTCAACGTTTAAGAACGCGATAAGCGCTGCCATAAAGTCCGAGGTGGACTTTGACGTGCGAAGAAGCGGCACGCGGTATTTTTCGGCGAGCGCTACGGTCTCCGGCTCTATCCTAATAGAGGTCGTAACTATAACACCTACGGGGCGTGTTGCAAAAAAGTCCTCAAGACGGCGCGCACGCTCCTCGGGCTCGAGGGTGGCAAGGAAGAGATTTTCAACCTTTCCCACAATCTGAATACGCGCCTGCTCGTAGTGGTCGTAGAAGCCAACCATCTGAAGCCCCGGGCGGTTTACGCGCGTGCAATTTATTTCTATACTGTCAGGCAGGTCGGGCAGGTACACCGACTCAAGCCCAAACTCGTCAATTACCTTTGAGAGCTTTACAGAATAATTTTCGTCCATAGTTACCTTCCTTTCTTTTGCGTTAATAATACCATATTTTTAGACGGATTGCAATATTTTAAGCAAAAAAACTTCTTTTTTTAAAGAGTGCGGACAAAAAAGTCTCCCCGTACTTGATTTGTTAATATAATTCTGCTAAAATATTTATGAAGAAAGGAATTGACGGAATGAAAGGAACACTTACGCTTGTGCTTGCGATAGCACTTCTACTCTCGCTTATATCCTGCGGGGCAACCTACGAGCCTGTGCCGAGCACCGAGGAGGAGGCGAGGGTCGTTATGACACTGTCGATAGGCGGTGAGGAATATGAGATAAAATATGAGCTTTACCGCGCCTTCTTCCTTACATATAAAGACGAGGTTGACGGCGGAGACGAGTCGGTATGGTCGGGTGAGAGCGCGGGCGAATATATCAGCAGGATAAATGAGATAATAATTTCGCGCGCGGCTGAGATTTTTGCCGCTATTCACGTGGCGGGCGAGCTTGGCTTCGACGCCTACTCGAGCGAGGCTGACGAAAAAATTAACGACTACGTGCGCGTAAGCGTTGAGGGCGGCAGCTTTGACGGGGTGCTCGTTGAGGGCGAGGGCAGCTACGAGAAATATCTCGAATCGCTGAAGGAGATGAATCTTAATTATTCGGTTCAGGCGCTTCTTATAAGATACTCGCTTGCAGTCACGGCAATCAACGAATATTACTACGGTACTGAGGACCCCGTGCTCGGAAACGACGGTGGAGATTTTGAATTTGACGAGGACGACGTCCGTGACTTCTACTTTGGCGAGGACTGCGCGAGGGTAATGTCGATTTTCCTATACTCGCACGCATATGACGACACCCGTGTCAAGGAAATACGCGACACTATCGCTGAAAAATCCGGCAAAACCGCTGTCGCGCAGTATATGATAAGTTTCTCTACCGCGGGCTACGACGAAATCTTTAACGGCAAGGTCGAGGGGCGCTACGCGCTCGACCCCGCTTATTACGGCGACTACGTCGGCGAGGTGTTCTCGCTTGCTTCGGGCCAGGTGAGCGAGCCTATAAAAATCGATTTTGGCGAGAGCGACGGATACTACATAGTTTACAGACTTGACGCTGACGACGACTACCTCGACGGGCACTACGATGAGGTCAAGCACACCTACCTCGCAAACGAGCTCGGCAGGACTCTTGACACCGCGGCGGCGACACTTGTCGAATCGGCTCTGCAAAGTGCTGCGTATGCCGAGATAATTCACAGTGAGATATCAATGGACTAATGAAGGATTCTCTTTTCAGAAAAAGACTGTTCGGGGCGCACTCGAGTGCCGATTTTACAAAAGACGAGGCACCCGTGTTAAGTTTTGATACAGATGACGACCTCGAGGAGCTGAAGAGGCACATTGCCGCAGAGCTTGACGGGCTGTTCTCTAAAATCAGGGACAGCGGCTTTTTGCGCGAGGAGCTCGAGCTTGACCTTATGCCGCGCGAAAAGCAGCTTGCCGTGCGCATTACGCGCTCGGGAGGCAAGCCCTTTAAGCTCGCTGAGCTGAACCTTATATTCAGACTCGCAGCCAACGCGGGTCTTTCGCCTATGACAGTGCGCGACGGTATTGAGATTTTATCCGCAATACCGCGTCTTGAGGACTCAAAGCTCTACGCTCAC
>JAZOSP010000010.1:0-2143 GCA_045657165.1 Eubacteriales bacterium | reverse complement strand
CTTCTCTGTGCCTCACCCCTGCTAGGGCATCGTCTTCAACGACTCCTCCCTACGGTCGTCCGGGGATACGAGTCTCTGTGTTAAAACAAAACCACTAATTCAGCCACAAAATACACAGAATCTTTTCGTGTGTTCTGTGTATTTCGTGGTAAAATAAGAAAGGAAAACAAAAATGAAACTGAATCTCGACTGGTCTGAGATGCTGAAAGCGATGGCGAAAGCGGCGTGGCCGTTTATCGCAGGTGCTCTCGGCGGCCTCCTCTCCGGGTGTACCGTCGGCGGCATCGGGCCTAACTTCTTCTCGTAAAAGCCCCATGGCGAAAAAGGAAAAGCCCCATGACCAAATGAAAAAGCCCCATGTCCAAACGGCATGAGCCGCATATCCGAAACAAAAAGCCCCATGACGGTTTCCCCTTCCGTCACGCCGCAGAAATGAAAATCCAAGGGGAGCAAACGAGAATCAGAACCATGAAATCGGCACATAATGCAAAGGCATACCGCAAGCGGCGAAGCGACTGCCGGATAAGCGAGAGTGAGGGAGTGGGGGAGTGAGGGAGTGAGTGTCCCGTCCTATGATACATTAACACTTGAACTTTAAGTCAAGGAGTATCATGGAACGAATAAGAAAGCGATATTCACATGCATTCAAGATGAAAATCATGGAGGAAATCCGTGATGGCAGGTGGAAAAGTGGCAGCCATGCTGCTAAAATGTACGGCATAAAGGACTCGTTGGTCTATAAATGGATAGACGCAATGGGATTCTCTCATTTGAAGTCGAAGGTAATGGAGATAAAAACGATGGAAGAAATCGATGAGCTCAAGCTTCTGAGGAAGCAGGTAAAGGATCTGAAGTTGGCGCTGGCGGAAGAAACGCTTTCCCGTCAGATCGAGCAGGCGACAGTGCAAGTTGCAGCCGATATTATAGGGATCAGCACTGAAGAGCTCAAAAAAAAAGCTGGCACACTATCGCGCGCCTGACGGTTTCTATTGCCGCAACGGAGGCTGCGTCCAATGGACGCCAGAGGCCGCGGCTGGTGCGCGCGGTCTGCCGCAGATTCGGCAAATCGACGGTCGCCTTTTACGGCAAAGAGAAAAAACGCTTGCGTAAAGCCGTGGACACGGACTGTGTCGTCAGGCGTGTAAACGCAGTGCGCATGGAACTGCCGTTTTTAGGAGGACGCAAAACATTTCACCTTGTCAAGCAAGCGCTGGCGAACGATGGCGTGAAGATTGGACGAGACAAATTCTTCGAGATTCTCAGAAAGCAAGGTCTTCTGATTGAACGGCGTCGTGCTTTTGTGCCTAAAACGACCAAATTCGATCCTAGTCTGCCGGTTTCACTCAACCTTGTAAAAGATATTGTGGTCGATTCCCCCAATCAGGTTCACGTGTCGGACATTACATACATCAAGGTGGGAAGCAACTATGCGTATTTGTCGCTTGTCACGGATCGTTTCTGCAGGGATGTCATAGGGTGGCACCTCTCTGGCAGTCTCAAATCATCTGGCCCGATTGCAGCGCTGAAAATGGCGGCAAAGGCCGTACCCTCCGGAACGATCGTGATCGAGCATTCCGATCGCGGCTGTCAATATGCCAGCAAAGCATACCGTAAATTGGTAAGCCGCCTGGGATTCAGGTCAAGTATGACCGAGGAGCAGCACGTTTATGAGAACGCCGCCGCAGAACGAGTCAACGGAATACTGAAACTAGAATTTGCCCTTGATAGGTGCTTCAGGACATTTTCCGAGGCGAAGCGGGCGATTCGCGAAGCGATTGAATCGTATAACACCAAACGCCCACACGAAATGTTGGGAATGATGACGCCGACACAGGCAAGGGCGAACCCCGCACTTGCACGCCCTAAAGTCCTGCAGGCATTTGAATCGGCAAAGAAAGCTTCGCAGCGGTCGGCAGCGAGACGGGCAGCCGCACGCAAGGCCGCGTAACGGTCCGATATATCCGCGAATCAATATGCCGGATCGGTGTCCGGCAAGATTTGGTATTGTCCAAACACGTTAAAATCTCTGTTTTCTAATGTCGTCAGCGGCGGTTTTCCCTCCCCCGGGGGAGGGAAAGGATATTCTCTTTTTCCTTTTATTAGTTCTCTTGATGAAGTGTTAAGTTAAAGTCAGGACTTGACA
>JAZOSP010000009.1:0-17649 GCA_045657165.1 Eubacteriales bacterium | reverse complement strand
TACCGTCGCGCCGCCGCATGCCGGATTCGCGGCATTTAACGCGTGTGCGTCGGAGGACAAGAAGATATACGGAAGCATCGGTTTCGGCCATTCCACGAGCAAGGTCGAATCTTCCGCACTGTCGCGCTGGCTCGGTATGCATGATTGAACGCGGCTTCGCGCGAAAAAGATCGCAGTGCAGGTTCAGTGCGTGCCAGTCGCTGCGGCCTGGAACATTTTCTGCATAAGAATCACCAGTAAGAGGCCCGCGATAAGCGCGAATGTAGCGGCTTTCTCGTTACCGTTTGAATGGGTTTCGGGAATCATCTCGTCGCTTATCACGTAGAGCATAGTTCCGCCCGCAAAGGCAAGCGCGAAGGGAAGAATAGCCCCGGCAACGCTGACTGCAAAGTAGCCGATAAGCGTGCCGAGAACCTCAACGAGTCCCGTGAGGGCGGCAAGAAGAAAGGTTTTTCGGGGCTTTACTCCCGCCGCGAGCATAGGAGCGATAATAACCATGCCCTCGGGGATGTTCTGAAGCGCTATACCGCCCGCAATAACGAGAGCCTCAGCGGTGTTGCCCGAGCCGAAGCCAACGCCCGCGGCAATTCCCTCGGGCAGATTATGTATAGCAATCGCCGCGACGAAAAGAAGCACCTTGCTAAGCCTTGCGTTGTTGTGTGCCTCTAAGTCGCCGCCTGCCATCTTATGCAGGTGCGGCACGAGCTTGTCCACAAGATTCAGACACACGGCTCCCGCAAAAATTCCCGCCGCTGTTATGATGAGACCGTATTCTCCGCCGTATTCAAGAGAGGGAAGCACAAGCCCGAGCACCGCCGCCGCAAGCATAACGCCCGCGGCAAAGGAGAGGGTAATATCGGAAAATTTATGTGATATCCCCTTGAATATGAAGCCGACAATAGCTCCGATAACCGTCGCGCCGCCAACTCCGAGCGCGGTAAGTAAAACAATTTCCATAGCTTCTCCTTCGGCTCCTGCACCGCAGCGCAGGAGCCGCTTTAATTACGCCTCGCTGAAATCTTCCTTGCCAACTCCGCAAAGAGGGCAGACAAAATCGTCAGGAAGGTCCTCGAACCTCGTTCCGGGGGCGATACCATGCTCGGCGTCACCAAGCTCCTCGTCGTATTCCCAGCCGCAAACGTCGCAAACGTACTTTTTCATTTTTTCTTAGTTCTCCTTCAATAAATTGATGTTTTTGTAAAATGTTATTTACATAAATTCAGTTTTTATACTATTTTTTCGAAATCCGCCGCGCCATGCTTGCAAAGGGGACAGATGAAATCCTCGGGCAGATCT
The DNA here is from genome assembly GCA_045657165.1 of Eubacteriales bacterium. GTDB lineage: Bacteria > Bacillota > Clostridia > Oscillospirales > CAG-272 > UBA1740. The sequence goes on along the minus strand of JAZOSP010000009.1, from coordinate 16,353 downwards.
TCCTCGTCGTGCACGTAGCCGCATATCTTGCAGACCCAGCCGCGCGCGCCCTCTACATCGGGCTTTGGCTTGACGTTTTCGTGATAGTATGTGTAGGTCATAGTCTCCCTGTCGGAGATTACCCTTGCTTCGGTGACGGAGCAGATAAACATTCCGTGCGTGTCAAGGTCAACGTACTGCTCGACCTCAAGCGACATAAAGGAGTTTATATGGCGTGGTAAGAAGACGAGGCCGTTATCCGAGCGAAGCGGCTCGCAGTCCCGGAATTTATCCACGTTTCGTCCGCTGACGAAGCCGAACCTCTCAAACACGGTGAAGGGCGCGTCAACCGAGAGACAGTTGATATTCATTTTGCCGGTTTGCTTTATGACGTGGTGGGAATAATTCTCCTTATTTATCGTGACGGCTATCCTGTTCGGGGTGTTCGTTACCTGCGTCACGGTGTTTACTATCAGACCGTTGTCCTTTTTGCCGTCGTTTGAGGTTACTACGTAAAGCCCGTAGCCTATATTGAAGAGGGCGGTGAGGTCGTTTTTGTTAGCCGTCGCGTCGGCTCTTGCAAGATACTCGCGACAAAGCTCTCCGACGAGTGCCTCAAGCTGCGCCGCGCTATCCTCATTCAGCGCCGATAGAATCTTTACCGTCGTGTCGGTGAAGGTTATATTCTTGCTCTTCTCGAGCATTCCGCGCATAACCTTTGCCGCAAGCGGCGCCCAGCTTCCGTTTTCTATGAGAGCTACCGTGCGGTTCTGGAAATTGCGCTCGACAAGGTGATTTATAAACTCGCGCATAAACGGGAAGATTTCGGCGTTGTAGGTCGTCGTTGCAAGCACGAGCTTGCTAAAGCGGAAGGCGTCCTCGACCGCCTCTGCCATATCGCACCTCGCAAGGTCGTGAATCACAACGCTCGGCGCGCCTGCTGCACGGAGCTTTTCGGCGAGCAAATTCACAGCGCGCTTCGTGTTTCCGTAAACCGAGGTGTAGGCAATAACTATGCCGTCCTCCTCGGGCTGATATGACGACCAAGTATTGTAAAGACCGATGTAGTATGAGAGGTTTTCCCGCAACACGGGTCCGTGCAAGGGGCAAATAATCTCGATATCAAGCCCCGCCGCCTTCTTGAGCAGCGCCCCGACCTGCGCGCCGTATTTTCCTACGATACCGATATAGTAGCGCCTTGCCTCGCACGCCCACTCCTCGTCGGTATCGAGCGCTCCGAACTTGCCAAAGCCGTCTGCCGAGAAGAGAATCTTGTCCTTTGAGTCGTAGGTAACTATAACCTCGGGCCAATGCACCATAGGTGCGGTTACGAAGGTCAGCGTGTGCTCGCCGAGCGAGAGAGTGTCGCCCTCACCGACCACTATCTGCCTTTCCTCGAAATCCGTGCCGAAGAAATTCTTCATCATAACGAAAGCCTTTGCCGACGCCACGATTTTTGCCTTGGGGTAGAGCTTCGCGAAGTTCGCGATGTTCGCGGAATGGTCGGGCTCCATATGCTGCACGATAAGATAGTCGGGGGACCTTCCGCGAAGGGCGTTTTGAATGTTGTCGAGCCACTCGTGCGTGAAGGCTGCGTCAACCGTGTCCATTATCGCGATTTTCTCATCGATGATTGCATAGGAATTGTAGGCTATTCCGTTCGGGACTCTGTACTGACCCTCGAAAAGGTCGATTTTTCTGTCGTTGACTCCAATGTACTTAACGTCGTTTGTAATTGTCATATCCGTTACCTCTTATATGGTTTTATTGTTCAAGAACTTTTCCGTCGGTGGATATCGTTACCACCTGCCACGGTATGAATTTTCCGCTTGCCATAAGGGCGCGTTTTACTGCGTTTTCGAGTCCGCCGCAGCAGGGTACCTCCATTCTTACGACCTTAACGCTCTTTATGTTGTTTTCCGAAATTATTCCCGTCAGCTTGTCCGCATAGTCACCCTCGTCAAGCTTCGGGCAGCCTATCAGCGTTATGTGACCTCGCATAAAGTCGCTGTGAAGACTTGCATAGGCATATGCCGTGCAGTCTGCGGCTACGAGGAGATTCGCGCCGTCAAAATAGGGGGCGCTCACGGGAACAAGCTTGATTTGGCAGGGCCACTGAGCGAGAAAGCTTGACACGGGTGGCACCTTTAGAGGCTGTGATGTGCTCTCGCGCCTTATCGCTCGCGTCTGAATTCCCGGGCAGCCGCAGGGCTGATTTGCGCCGTGGCTCTTTATCCTCGCCGCCCTTACCGCCTCCTCGTCGTAGGCGGGCGCCTCGCACTCTACAAAGCTGATAGCGCCTGTCGGGCAGGCGGGCAGACAGTCACCAAGACCGTCGCAATAGTCCTCGCGGGTGAGGGTCGCCTTACCGTCTATCATCTCTATCGCACCCTCGTGGCAGGCGGCGGCGCAAGCACCGCAGCCGTTACATCTGTCTTTATCTATTTTTATTATCTTTCTTATCATAGTAATCTCCCGTGTTTAGAAAAATTCGAATTTCTCTTGCATTTACGAGTCAATTATACTATAATAATTTCGTTAAGTCTGTTGAATTTTCAACAAATGGAGGGAAAATGAAAAAATATTTGGAGGTTTTGCGCCACTGTTCTCTGTTTTTCGGAATTGAAGATGACAGCCTCGTTAAAATGCTCGGCTGCCTCGGGGCAAGAGTAGTCGCGTTTGATAAGAAATACACTATATTCGCAGAGGGCTCACCCGCGAAATATATAGGAATAATGCTCTCGGGCTCGGCGCAGGTAGCGCAGGTCGACTATTACGGCAACAGGAGTATTCTGAGCGAGGTCGGCACGGCAGAGGTGTTTGCCGAGGCGTTTGCCTGTGCCGAGGTGGATTCATTACCCGTGACGGTTATCGCGAGCGAGCCGTGCGAGGTAATGCTCATAAATTCCTCTCACATTCTTCACACCTGTGAGAATAACTGCGGCTTTCACCGACAGCTGATTTTCAATCTTATGAGGGACTTGGCGCGAAAAACCATTATGTTCCATCAAAGAATAGAGGTTACCTCGAAGCGAAGCACGAGGGAGAAGCTGATGGCGTATCTTCTCCTGCAAGCAAAGAGGGAGGGCAAGGACAGCTTCGATATCCCCTTTGACCGTCAGGAGCTTGCCGACTACCTCGAGGTTGAGCGCAGCGGTCTGTCTGCGGAAATAAGCAAATTGCGAGCTGAGGGTGTCCTCGAGTGCAGGAAAAATCATTTCAGGCTTTTGAATAATTAAGATTATGGGTGCGGCTAGAATATTGCCGCACCCTTTTCTATACTAAAAATCGAGCGCGTAGAGATTCCCGTAGTGGTCGCCGTAGTAGCAACGCCCGTCGTGGAAGTCGATAAACTCCGATTCAAACGGTGCGCCCGCCTCAAAGAAATCGAGGTAAAATACCTGACGCCTCTCTACCGTATCTATAACTCTTATCGCGGGGTGTATCTTTTCGCCAAAGCCCTCGACCGAGTAGATTTTTCCGTCGAAAAAGCATGCGCCTTGTATGAAATGGTGGTAGGGCGTGTCAAAATAATCCTTGATTTCGGCGGCGGAAAGGGTCACTCTTTTAACCCCGAAGCGCTCGTCGAAAATACCGTCCGTGAGTCGCGGCAGCTCGAAGGAAAAATACCGCGTGCTCCTCTCACTGTCACGCATAACGAAGGCGTAATATATTCCTCTTTCTCTGTCAATGACGAAATTTCCGTAGGGCCTTGCGTCCTCCGTCTCGCCCGACGAGCGCCAGAGTCCGCGCTCGGATGTGAAGCCTATTTCTATCAATCCGACGAGCGCCGACTCAAATTTCTCGCCCGACCTTGTGATTCTGTAAACGCAGGATACGCCGATAAGCTTGTCGGCTGCTGCCGCGTAGTTGTTGTAGATATTCGTATAGAGGAGTGGGAACTCGTCACCTTCGGCAAAGTATTCCGCGCCGAAAACCACGGAGTTACTGTGCGGAGCTATCAGGTCAGCACGGTCGAGCCTGAACTCGGCTATCGGCATGACCTCGCCGCCGTCTGCCGTGTCAATGCTCTCCATACCGTAAACCCCGCAGTTGCCCGCAACGTCAAAGCGGAAAAGATATTTTCCAAAAATAGCGCCGTCCTGCACGCCGCTTTTCATTTTTGCAATTTTCGTTATCTGCATAAAATCGCCTCTGCCGCTAAAGATTAACTACATTATATCCCCTGAATTTCCCGTTGTCAATAGGCAGCAGATAAAAAACGCACCCCTCGCGCTGAGGGGTGCATGCTTTGCGCTTTGGCTTATGCGTTGCGACAAATCGGAAGGCTTAATCATTTATATTCGTTTCGGAATTTTCTCAAGGGCTCATCAAAAACCTCGTCCCGCCTATCCTTGCAGCTCATTGCGAAAAACTTTGCTTCGGTTATGTCTGTCGGATACAAAATGCAGCCAAGATTAAATTCAGCGTTCTCAAGCTTTTCTTTCAGCTCCGCCTCTTTTTCGTAAAGCGCCTTGTTTTCTTCCTTCAGTCTGGCGCGCTCGTCCCGTGCTTCATTGACACGCTGCTTTGCGCCACCAATATTCAGAGCGAATTTTATCTTTCTGATAAGCTTTTCAAACCCCGTGCCAACGTATCCTTGTTCTACGTCGATGCTCTTAACCAAGGAGACTATCTTTATTCTGATAGGCAATAGCTCCTCGGAAACGGACAGCCACTCGTCCTCTATATTCTTTATTTTTGCCGCAAAGCCGAGAACTGCGAGCTTGTCCTCCTCCGATAGCTGCTCTAACAAATCCGAAGGTATTTCAACCATTTTAAATAAGCTCCTTTCACTGTGAATTTTTATTCTAATGCCTGTTTAATAGCATTCCTATTGCATTTCCTCTTGCTATAATGCGACCCGAGAAATCGCGAATAAGCTCCTCGTGCATTACCTGAGGGCGCCCCACTTTCTGTATTTTGAGCAGCTTCTGCCCTGACAAGCGTTATGACCCTGCGTACAAGACGAAAAAACGCCCTCGTAGCATTTGCCCTTTGTGTCTGTGTGAGGTGTTTCTGCGGTAAGACCGCCGGCGCTTACTTTTCTCTCTCCACCCCAATTTGCGCAGGTTGCGCAACATTTTGTCGATGCTGTTGCAGACCACATAGAAAGCCTCCTTGAGATTTTATTATTCCGTTCCGGAATTATTTACATTATAATTCTATTTTGGAATTTTGTCAAGGCTTTTTGGAGATATAATTCTAAAAAACGGGAAAAGGGACGAAATTTTATGAAAACCAGAAAGCAGGAGTACGGCTCTGCCAATATGGTTGGCAGAAATATCGAGGCGATGAGGAAGAAAATGGGAATAAAGCAAAAGGATTTTATTGCCAAAATCCAGGTTATGGGCTGCGATATGAACCCGACGAGCTATTCAAAGCTTGAGGGGCAGGTGAGGAGCGCAACCGATAAAGAAATTTTCGTAATTGCCAAAATCCTCGGTGTTGCAATGGAGGATTTGTTTAGTGAATAAAAAACACGCCCCACGGGTTGTTTAACCCGGGGGCGTGTTAAGTTTTTCGTATTAGAGAACGAGCGACGGTGCGGTGTAAACTCTTGCCGCGAGCTCTTGATTTAGCATATAGAGACTCTTAGGATCGGAGCCGAACAGATCCATCTTGGTAATCATGTCGTTTGCGTTGGTTTCCTCCTCGCCCTGTTCCTTGACGAACCAGTCAAGGAACTGCATTGTGCGGAAATCGCGCGCGTCGTAAGCCGCAGCGTAAATGTCGTTGATAAGCGAGGTTACGTATTCCTCGTGCTCAAGCCCTGCCTTGAGTACGTCCATGTGGCACTCAAACACCTTGTCGGGCTTTGCAATTGCCTCGAGCGTTACCTTCTGATTTTCGTTCTGCAGGTACTGATAAAAGAGCATTGCGTGGTCGCGCTCCTCTTGGGCTTGAATCTTATACCAATTTGCAAAGCCGTCAAGGCCCGCGTCCTCAAAATAGTTTGAGAAATCAAGATAGAGATATGCGGAGTAAAACTCCTTGTTAATCTGCTGATTTAACAGCTCGTGTACCTTTTCGTTCATTATATCACCTCTCCTTAGATATCAGCCTTCCAAAGACCGTGAAGATTGCAGTATGCGTAAACAGCAACGGGGCGTTCGCCGCAAAGTGCGAAGCAAACCTCGGGAGCCTCGCCGGGCTTGAGAGCCTTTCTGTGACCGCCCTTGTCGGTTTCAAGATATACCCAGAGAATGCTATGCTCCTCTGCCATCGGGTGCGCCACCTCGCCGACAACAACCTTTACCGTGTTACCGCTGACGGCAACAATGGGAATATGCTTTTCGCGGCTCGCCTCGACCGTACCTGCCTCGAGCTTCGTCATTTTCTGACCGCAGCACATCATAGGCACGCCTGCGTCGTGAATCATCCCGATTAAGTTTCCGCAGTGCTCGCAAATGTAAAATCTGTTTTCCATAGGAAATCTCCTTTCGTGTAGTGTAATATTATTTTAGCACAGCTCAAGAGGAAAATCAAGAGGGGAGATTTAGGATATGAGTGCGCCCCCGATGTTTTTCACTCAAAAGCGAACTCACCGCCTGCACCGGTTCACCGCCAAAGCAAAAAGGACACCGCGAGGATGTCCTTTGACGATAGGATGTTCGCCTTTGGCGAAGATACCCACCCCCTGCGCCTGACAAGCGAGCTTGTCGATCTTCGGGCTGGGTATGCGAACCCACAGCCTGCGGCAACTGCGCTCAAATCAACCGGTTCACCGCCAAAGCAAAAAGGACACCGCGAGGATGTCCTTTGACGATAGGATGTTCGCCTTTGGCGAAGATACCCACCCCTTGCGCCTGACAAGCGAGCTTGTCGATCTTCGGGCTGGGTATGCGAACCCACAGCCTGCGGCAACTGCGCTCAAATCAACCGGTTCACCGCCAAAGCAAAAAGGACACCGCGAGGATGTCCTTTTTGCTTTGGCAGCGGAACTAGGATTCGAACCCAGGCATACAGAGTCAGAGTCTGCTGTGCTACCACTACACAATTCCGCTATAAATATTAAGTTTTCGTTCGCTCTCACGAGCGAAGGCATACAGAGTTTGCCGCTCGGGAAACACGGGAGTAAGAGTCAACCTTATCGATTTTGCCTGTCTATTCTAACACAATAAATTCTGTTTGTCAAGAGATTTTGATATTTTTTTCAAAAAAACTTGCCTATATCGAAAACAAGGGACGAGCGATGGGGAAGCCCGCTTTTATTATTTTATGGCTCGCGTGCAAATTTATTCATTTTTTTCTTTTTTATATAAAAATTCAATGTTTAAGTTGCACAAAAAGTGTGTGGCGCAGTTGTACAAGGTGCGAAAACTTTCTCTCGGTCACATTTTTTATCTTGACTTGCTTTTTCTATTATGTTATTATTATAGAGCAGAATCGTGTTCACACGGTCAAATTATAAAGGAGAAAAATATGAAAACGAAAATCTTTTGTTTACTCGTTGCACTCGTAGGCGTTATCGCAATGCTCGCGTCCTGTAACGGCGACCCGCCTCCCGGACCCGATGGCGACGGCGATTACAACTGGAACAAGACGACGCTTATCTTCGAGCTCACAAGAAACACGAGCGGTGATGAGCTTTCCTCTGAGCTGGAGAGATACTTAGTCGGCGCGGACTACACTAACACCGAGGATATCGACGACATGGTACGCGAGAGAAACGAGCTCGCTACGACAACCACTAACGTTGACGTAAGATACACCTACGTTGCCAACACCGATAAATACGGCTGGGGCGCTAACGTCGACCGTATCCATACCGAGGTTTACTCGGGTGCTGCTCAGAAGCCCGATATGTACTGCAACTTTGCATACGACCTTACCTGTGCGGCTCTCAAGGGCTCTTTTGCTAACCTTAATTCCACGGAATACGGTGAGGGCAGAAACTACTTTGAGTTCACCAAGGAAGGATACGTAGAGGATTATGAGGCAGCGCTTGAGGAGAGCGAGAGCTCCTTCGATTCGAGCATAGGCAATGGCTACTTCTACGACTATATGCGTTCGCTTTCGCTTTCCGATGACAAGCTCTATTGCCTTGCCTCCGACTACTGCACCGACCTTGTACGTGCATTCCTCGTGATTCCCGTTAATATCAATCTTATGAACTCGATTGACGTTAGCGACTCTACGGGTGACCTTGACGATGACGGTGATTTCGATATCACCGACTTCTATAAGCTTGTTTGGAAGGGCGACTTCACCTACGACGCTGTTGCCAGACTTTCCGCAGGCGTTTACTCTGACGAAAACGGCGACGGAAAGATGAACTTCGGTGACTACCTCGGCTTTGCAGCAGGTACCGACTCGGGTCTTGTTTCCGCGGGCCTTCTCTACACAACCTCTGTAAAGATTATCAACAAGATTCCTCACACCAACCCTGAGACAGGCAAAACCTATCCTTACTCTTATCCCGCAACCAACGATGCTCTCAGTGAGTTTGCAGACAATCTTAGCAACCTCTTCACTAAGACCGGTGTCGTAAGTGTAACCACCCAAGACGTTTTGAGCCAGAGCTCCACGGCAGGTCTTGATGATCTTCTTGGTATCAGAGCCTCCTTTGCTAAGAATATGATTCTCTTCGGCGGTGTTATCGCGGTTGGCTCTCTTGAGGACACTGTATATCAGGAGATGAGAGATGATGCTGACGGCGGCTTCGGTATTGCTCCCGTTCCGCTTTACAAGGCGAGCACAGCTGATGAGCCTCAGGAGTATCTTACCCTCGTACATAATATTGCTCGTATCATTGCAATCTCTGCAACCACTACCAAGTTTGAGCAGTGCTCTGCATTCCTCAACTATCAGTCTACCGAATCGGCTGATATTATAAATGAGTATTACAATGAGCAGCTTACAAACTCGGTTAATACCGGTGCAGCAGGCAGTGACAACGTAAAGATGCTTGACTATATCCGTAACCACGTTCGTAACTGCTTCGATAAGACCTACGAGGACGCAGTTTCGAGATATAAGCTTGCTGAGGATAACCAATCTATGGAGCATAGATGGCACCAGGTTCTTTCCCGTAACCATTTCCGCGTTGCAAATATCCGTACCGAGTACGAGTCTCGATACAGCGATAAGCAGCGCTACCTCGAGGATATTATCGACGAGTGGGAAAAGCTGAAGTAATTTGATTGCTTAAATTTTGAAAAGCCCGATTTTTCGGGCTTTTCTTTTTGCTTTCCTACTTGAAAATTGTGCCGAAGAATAGTAAAATATATATAGGTAAGTAAAAGGTTAGGAAACGGAAAAATGAGAGTAGTTCTTGCATCAAAATCACCTCGCCGCCGCGAGCTGATAAAAAATATAATACCGGAGTTCGAGGTCATAACGGCAAGCACCGACGAGACTTTAGCGGAGGGCACCGACCCGCGCCGCGGCGTTGAAATTCTTGCAGTGAGAAAGGGCAAGGCTGTGTCGGATACTCTTTCTCCCGATACGCTCGTGATTTCCTCCGATACACTCGTCGAGCTTGACGGAGCAGCGCTTGGCAAGCCGCGTGACCGTGAGGACGCCGCGCGCATTTTGCGCTCGCTCTCGGGTAGAGCGCATAACGTTCACACGGGTGTGGCGGTACATTACAGAGGCCGCACATACAGCGGCACGGCGACGACTACGGTGTATTTCAGAGAGTTAAGCGAGAGTGAAATCCTCCAATATATCGACACGGGTGAGCCTATGGACAAGGCAGGAGCTTACGGTATTCAGGGAGAGGGCGCAAAATTCGTCACAAGCTACGTGGGCGACTTCGATACCGTCGTCGGGCTATCAACAGCGCTCACAAGGCGGCTTATGAATCAGGCGGAAGGGTGTGATACGATTGACTAAAAAAGAAAAAAGAGAGCGTTTGGCTCTTATAGTGGACAGGCTCGGGTCGCTCTATCCTGACGCGGTGTGTGCCCTCGAATACGGCGGCGACCCGTGGCGGTTGCTTGTCATGGGCAGACTGTCGGCGCAGTGTACTGACGCGAGAGTCAATATCGTCTCGCGTGAGCTGTTCTCGCGCTTTAAGACTCCCCGTGATATGAGCGAGGCACCACTTGCCGAGATCGAGGATATTATCAAGCCCTGCGGCCTATACAAAATGAAGGCGAAAAATATAAAAGACGCCTCGAAAATGCTTGTCGAAAAATACGGCGGTGTGCTTCCCGATGATATGGACGGGCTTCTGACGCTGCCGGGTGTTGGGCGCAAGATAGCCAACCTTTTGCTCGGCGATGTTTACGGCAAGCCCGCAATAGTTTGCGACACGCACTGTATCAGAATTTGCGGAAGGCTTGGAATGTATCCCGAGTCGCTTCGCGACCCCACGAAAATTGAAAAAATTCTCGCAGAGCTGATAGACCCATCGGAGGGTAGCGATTTTTGCCACAGAATAGTAATTTTCGGCAGGGAGATATGCTCTGCTCGACAGCCTCGGTGCGAGGAGTGTCCTCTCGCATCCTTATGCCTCCATAGAGAAAGAGAGGTAGGAAAATGCCAGAAAAAATAAAAATTTCGCTACCCGTTATAGTGGAGGGGAGATACGATAAGGCAACGCTTCTCAGTATTTTCGACGCTACGGTCGTTACAACAGAGGGCTTTTCGCTTTTCAATAATAGGGAAAAGCGTGCCCTGATTGAAAGGCTTGCCTCGGACGGAATAATAGTCCTTACCGACTCAGACGCGGGCGGCAGGCAGATAAGGGAATATCTTTCCTCTATTCTTCCCAAGGACAAGATTTTTCACGCCTACATACCAGAAATTCGAGGTAAGGAAAAACGAAAGGCTCGCCCCTCACGCGCAGGCACGCTCGGCGTCGAGGGGGTTGGGCGCGAGGTACTCGCCGCCGCACTTGCCCCATTCGTGGGTGATGGAAAAAGACGGGGCAGGGAGATAACCAAGGTCGACCTTTACGAGCACTCTCTCTCCGGCACGCCCGACGCCTCCGAGAGGCGAAAGAGGCTTTGCGCCCTTGCGGGTCTGCCGTGCGATATGAGTGCGAACGCACTCCTTGATGCGCTCAATCTTCTGTACGGTTATGACGGATATCGGGAATTAATTGAAAAAATGTAAACAAAAGCTCACCGCAATTGGCTTTGCGATGAGCTTCTTTCTATATTTACTTTTTTGCACGCGCCTTTTTTTCGTTCATTAGTATCTCAAGTGCAGCCTGCGCGGCAGCGGCGTCGGCAAGCTTGAGATTTTTCCCCTCGCCCTCTGCTACGAGTCTGTCACCTATATAGCAGCCGCGCCTGTAAAGCTTCTTGTGGTCGGGACCGGATTCCGACAAAGTTTTATACACGGGTGGGGGCATGCGGTGCTTTTTATCAGCGCACCACTCCTGTAAAGCGCCCTTTGGGCTTTTAAGCTCCGCGCCACAGGCTTCCGTATAAACCGATACGTCGAGCATTTTAGCCACTGAGGCAATCACTACCTGCATATTCATTCCGCAGTCGATGTAAATTGCCCCTATAATGCTTTCAAAAAGGTCCTCCATCACCGACGGCTCACAGCCTATGCCGAGCTTCGCGTCGCCCTCGCCGAGGAGAAGATATTTCTGAAGCTCAAGCGCCTCGGTGCTTTTCGCGAGGTTTGTCTTATCGCTGAGCTTCGAGCGTATATTGGAGAAATCGCCCTCAGTGAGCGAGGTTTTTATTCCGTGCGGATATCGCTCTGTTTTTTTCTCGAGCAGCAGGCTGACGATAGCGGTTGAGAGGGCGCTGTCACCGAAAAACTCAAGCACCTCGTTCGATATAAGCGCCGTTCCGCCTATACCTCGGTGTTCGTTTACGTAACTCGTGCGTGTGAACGCCTGAACGAGCAGGGACTTATCGGTGAAGGTATATCCTATTTTCCTCTCAATATCGCAGATTTGCTTTTTATTAAAATTCATACAGTTTAGCTACACTCCGAAAAAGACGTTCATTATATCTCATTTTAACATTTTTTTCTTCCCTTGTCAACCGAACGGGTGCCACTTTTTTTGCCAAATACCCGTCGGGGTTGACAAAATAGGCGTTGTGTGCTATTATAAATTATATATTTATATATTTTCGCTCGCAAGACCCAACGTGAATATCAAAATCAGGTTTGGAGAAAAATTATGCATGACGAGAAAAGAAGCATAGCTTCTATACTTGAAGACGGCCTTGATATGGTTCTGAATATGCTCGCCTTTGTCGGCGCGTACGTTCTGACACTCACCACTCTTACGGAGAGCACGCCGCCCGTCCTTATCACCGACGCAAAGGTGCAGATAATGCTCTTTTTTGCAATACTGCTCTCCTCGTTTGTATATCAGCTTTTCAACGTGAACAAGCCGATTCCGTATATTCATACGGGAAGCATGATAAGTAATATAGTACTTGCAAACGTGCTGTACTTTTCACTGACCATCCTCCTGGCGGTGCTTTTTAACAGCGATTCGGAGCATTTCGTCATTATATGGCTTCTGATTACGGCAATCATCAGCACGGCCCTTCTTGTTTCAAAGAAGAGAGTCGTGATTTATCTCACAAGACTCTGGCGCAAAAAGCAGTACCGTGTCAAGAAAATCATAATAGTAGGCGATAATGCCGAGACTGCGCGCGAGTTCGTAAAGCAGGTTATCAGCGACCCCGCGGAGGGAATAATGGTGCTTGGCGGCGTCGGCAGAAAGATGGGCACGGACACCGGCTGTGAAAAGCTCGGTGATTTTGAGGACCTTGAGGAAATACTCGATAAGCATAGACCCGATTACGTCGTGTTCGCGGTAGACTACTACAATAAGGCGAAGCTTATAGAGCTTGTAAATATGTGTGACGACAGGTGCATAAAGGTATATTTCCTGCCCGTAATTTACGGCTTCTTCAAGTCTCCGAAGCAGATTGAGCACGCAGGCTCAATGCCCATTATCAACATTCACAGCACGCCGCTTGACAGCCACTTCAATGCCTTCATTAAGCGAGCTATCGATATCGTGGGCTCGCTTGCCCTCATTATCGTCACCTCGCCTATTATGATTGCCACGGCGATAGGCGTGAAAATTTCCTCGCCCGGGCCCGTATTCTTCAAGCAGCCGCGAGTCGGAAAAATGGGCAAGCGCTTCACAATGTACAAATTCCGTTCAATGCGCCTAAACGACGAGTCGGACACCGCATGGTCTACGGGTGACGACCCGAGAAAGACAAGATTCGGCGCGTTTATCCGCAGCACCGCTATCGACGAGCTGCCGCAGCTCTTTAACGTGCTCTTTGGTAGTATGTCGCTCGTCGGCCCGCGCCCGGAGATACCCCATTTCGTAGAGCATTTCAAAAACGTGATACCGCTTTATATGGTAAAGCATTACGTAAAGCCCGGCATGACGGGGCTTGCGCAGGTCAAGGGTCTGCGCGGCGACACCTCGGTTGAGGACAGAATACACGAGGACATAGCCTACATTGAAAGCTGGTCGCTCGGGCTTGATATAGCTATACTTTTCAAAACCCCCTTCAAGGCGTTCAACAAGAGCGAGAAATACGTGAATGCCGAGTCTGACACCTGTGAGGACACGACGGTCGTGCCCGAGGTCGCGGAGCTTGAATACCGCGAGGACTCTCCTGAGGAGGAAACGACGGGGGACGACGCTTTGGCAGAGGAGGGAAGTGCGGCAAGCGAGCCCACCCCGTGTGATGAAAATGACCGAGAATAAGAAAATACTGTACGCCGCCTCAAATATGCGGCACATAAATAATTTCCACCTCGAATATATCGCGGCGCTTCGCGATATGGGTCACACCGTCAAGGTTATGGCAAGCGGTGAGGGGGCGGATTTTGATATCCCGTTTGAAAAGAAGCTCTTTTCACCTAAAAATACCGCCTGCCGTAAAAAAATCCGCAAAATTCTCCTTGACGAGCGCTTTGACGTTATAATACTCAACACCTCGCTCGCCGCCTTTCATATCAGGTTTGCCTGCCCGAGGAAAAAGCGCCCGAAAATAGTAAATATCGTACACGGGTACCTCTTTTCCGAGGACGTGAACCCGATAAAGCGCCACCTGCTCCTCTTTGTCGAGAGGCTCGTCAGAGGCAAGACCGACGTGATTGTCACGATGAACGAGGCGGATTACGCTATCGCGACAAAGCACCGCCTTGCGAAAAAGGTTTATCGCTCGCGCGGTATGGGCGCTGTCGCTCGTCCTGTCAAAACGCCCCCCGAGGCGCTTCGCACCGAATTTCTCGGTGACGGCAGATTCGTTATGTCCTTCGTCGGTGAGCTGTCGGCAAGGAAAAATCAGGAGTTCCTTATCCGTGCTCACAAAAGGCTTCTTCCCGACGTGCCCGAGGCGCTCCTCTGGCTTATCGGAGAGGGCGCTGAGGGCGACAGGCTTCGCGAGCTCGCGCGCGAGCTCGGAGTATCCGAGAGCGTTATTTTCACAGGCTCAAGGTCTGACGCGTGTGACTTCATCCGCGCCACAGACCTCTACGTCAGCGCAAGCTCGATTGAGGGCATGCCCTTCAATCTTATAGAAGCGCTCGGCTGCGGCAGGACGGTTCTCGCGTCGAGAGTGAAGGGGCACACCGACCTTATTGCAAACGGTGAGTCGGGCTTCCTCTACGACTACGGTGATATGGACGGCTACCTAAGGCAGGTAGTCGAAATCTACCGAGGGCAAAAAGCTCCCATAGCCGAAAAAATTGCCGAGAGCTACGAAAAATACGAGAAGCAAAGCGTATTCCCCGAAACTCTCGGTATTATTACGGAGGCAGCCTTTAATGACTGATTATCTTAACAAGCCCGCAGCAGTGGCGCTTCGTCGCTTCTTTATGGGACGATTTTATCCGATAGTCGTTTGCGCCATCGTCTTTCTCGGTCATGCCCTCGGGCTTGAGCTTTACCTTAACGTTATAAACGTCCTGCTTACAGTGCTCATGCTTTGTGTGTGCGACTCGCTGCGCCCGTTTATCGTGGTGGTCTCAAGCTACCTTTATCAGATATCGGTCGCACATTCGCCGTCAGTGCCAGCGCAGTCGGATTATCTCATCACGCCCCCCGGCGTTTACGTCAGCTCGGCGCTTTTTGTGCTTGCCGGTGCAGCGCTTGTATTCTTCTTTATTAGAAACAGGCTGATAACGCGCGGCTCGCTTTGCGCGCTTCCTATGACCTTTGCATGTGCCGCCCTTTCGTTTGCGTTTGTTATGAACGGCGTGTTCGGCGGCAGCTGGACTCCCTCAAGCCTCGGCTACGGGCTTCTTAATATAGTCAGCTTTTTCGGCGTATTCTATATATTTTATCTCGGGCTTCGCCGCGAGGAAACCGCGGCTCTTGTGCGCTATCTTGCCTACGTTTCGGCGCTTATTGCGACGGTGCTCGTCCTCGAGGTGATTTGGCTTTACCTCTTCGGCGGTGTCTTTGACGCCTCGGGCGAGGTCGTAAAGGATAAGATGCTTTTCGGCTGGGGTAACTGGAATTCAATGGGGCAGAACATTGTCGTTCTCATACCTGTCATCTTCTACGGCGCGATGAACAATAGATACCCGTGGTTTTATTTCGCCGTGGCGACGCTTGCTACGGGCGCTGCTGTCCTGACCCTCTCGCGTAACGCGCTCATATTTGCTTTGCTTTCCTACGTCGCGTGCGTCATAATTGCCTGCTTCTTTGGCAAAAGGCAGCGTGCCTTTCGCATTATAGCCCCCACAGGCGCCTTCTTGGTAGGCTGCGGTATAGCGCTCTTTTGGGATAAAATCTCCACGATTTTCTCGGACCTCATAAGCCGCGGATTTTCCGACAACGGCAGATTCGACCTTTATAAGCAGGGAATAGAGGAGTTCCTCTCAGCCCCCATCTTTGGCAAGGGCTTTTTCGGTATCACGACCGAAACCTTTAATTTCGTCGATTTCTTCCCGCAAATGATGCATAACACCCCCGTGCAGCTTCTTGCCTCTATGGGTGCCGTGGGCCTTCTTTGCTACCTTTATTACCGTTATATAACTGTGAAGCTCGTCCTCACGCGCCCCTCGCTTGAAAAGACTATGCTCGCTCTCTCGGCGCTCGTGCTCGTGCTTCAGTCGCTGCTTGATAACTTTATCTTCTACGTCCAGCCTGTGATATATTATTCGATAGCTCTCGCGATTTGCTCAAAGCCGTCCGAAGCGGAGCTCGCGGGCTGACCCCCGCACAAAGTCAAAAAACTTTTCGAAAACTATTGACATTTTCGTTTTCTTGTGATATAATACACAAGCGAGCCTTGAGAAAGGCTCAATTTGGCGGATTAGCTCAGTTGGCTAGAGCGCCCGGTTCATACCCGGTAGGTCGTTGGTTCAAATCCGACATCCGCTACCAAAATCGGCCCGTTGGTCAAGAGGTTAAGACACGGCCCTTTCACGGCTGTAACATGGGTTCGATTCCCGTACGGGTCACCA
>JAZOSP010000008.1:0-3138 GCA_045657165.1 Eubacteriales bacterium | reverse complement strand
CAATTCTTCCCGAGGGTGTCGAGTCGATTGGTAACTGGGCGTTCGGACAGTGCACCTCGATAACCAAGGTTACAATTCCTTCGACCGTTAAAACCTTCTCCGGCTCACCCTTCGCACAGTGCACCGAGATAGATGAGCTCGTATGGAAGCCCGTTGCAGCTTCGCTGAGTGGCAGCTCCTACTATGCAGGACTTAACAACGCAACCAAGATAACCGTTGCTAACTGCTCGTTGAATGACGGCAATGTGTACAGAGTTATAAACTGTAGCTATCTCTTCGCGAATGCGGTAGAGGTTACGGTTACCGGCGACAGTGAGAACGGTATGGTATGGTACGCGCTTCAGAATAAGACTACTATAGAGAAGCTGACCCTTGACGAGAATATCACCGAGATAAAGAGCGACGCATTTATCGGTCTTAAGAGCCTCAAGGAGCTTACAATCATGAATAAGGACATAACGATAAAGAACGGTTGCGGCGCGTTTGAAGCAAACTTCCGTGCCCCCAGCACCTATCCCGGTCCTACGATTGATTCGACCTTTATTCTTAATATTCCCGCAGGCTCCGCGGTGCTTTCTTACACAAGCAGCAACAAAACCGTATTTGCTAACGCAACCGTTCAGTACATCTGATAGGTAAATTGCATAACAAAAGGGCATACACAGTCAAGTGGCTGTGTATGCCCGAATTTTTTAACACGGGGGTGGGGTTATTTCCTCGCAACACCTTCGCGGCGCGCCGCCTCGGCTACCGCTTTTGCTACGGCGGGCGCAACGCGCGCGTCAAAGGCTTTTGGAATAATATAGTCGCGCGAGAGCTCATCCTCACCGACGAGCGAGGCAATAGCCTCTGCCGCCGCGAGCTTCATACCCTCGGTTATAGCACTCGCGCGAGCGTCAAGCGCGCCGCGGAATATACCGGGGAAGGCGAGGACGTTATTAATCTGATTGTTAAAGTCGCTCCTGCCCGTGCCAACAACCGCAGCACCTGCCGCGAGGGCTTTGTCGGGAGAGATTTCGGGCGTGGGGTTAGCCATAGCAAAGACTATCGCACCCTCCCTCATCGACGCTACCATCTCGCCCGTCACGATGTTCGGTGCTGAAACGCCTATAAAGACGTCGGCACCGCGCATAGCCTCAGAGAGGCTTCCGTCAAGGCGCTCGCTGTTTGTGACCTTTGCAAGAGCTGCCTGCGCGCCCGTCATTCCGTCCTTGCCCTCAAAGAGCGTGCCAACCTTGTCGCAGAGAATCATATCGCGAACGCCCATTCTGATGAGGAAATTAGCAATCGCGATTCCTGCGCTGCCTGCGCCGTTTATAACGACCCTCACTGCACCGATATCCTTTTTGACCACCTTCAAGGCGTTAATGAGTGCCGCACCAAGCACGATAGCCGTGCCGTGCTGGTCGTCGTGAAATACGGGAATATCGCATATCTCCTTGAGCCTATGCTCTATCTCAAAGCAGCGAGGCGCTGATATATCCTCAAGATTTATGCCGCCAAAGCTGCCCGAGAGAAGATACACCGTGCGTACAATTTCATCGACGTCCTTTGACCTTATGCAAAGCGGTATGGCGTCAACGCCGCCAAACTCGCGGAACAGCAGCGCCTTGCCCTCCATAACGGGCATACCTGCCACGGGGCCGATATCACCGAGTCCGAGCACTGCCGTGCCGTCGGTAATAACGGCGACCGTGTTCCACCTGCGGGTCAACTCGTAGGACTTCTCCTCGTCGCGCTGTATCTCAAGACAGGGCGCGGCAACGCCGGGCGTGTACGCGAGCGAGAGGTCGACCTTGTCCTTGACGGGAACGCGGCTTGCCACCTCGATTTTGCCTGCCCACTCATAATGCTTTTTCAGTGACTCTTCCATATAATTCATACTATTGTTTACATCTCCCAAGGAAATACGTATTTTTTGAGCCCCATCTCGTCGCGCACCTTTATCATTTCTGCCTGTACAGACTCGTTAATCGGCACACCCGAATCCTTACGCGAGAGCCATATCTCATATTCCTTTTCGCCCGCAGTGTATATTCTCTCCTCGCCGGGCGCTTTCTTTGAGGCTCTTACCGAGCGAAGAATGTCACCCGCCTTTTTTCTGCAAAGCTCCTCGCCGAGAAAATGGTCGGTGTCTATCGCGATAAAGAAGTGACCGAGATGATATGGGCGTGCATTTCCGCCCTTGTCCTTGCCGTCAAGGTCCTTGCCGTACATGCCGTCTTGGAGCACTGCCGAGAGCATTTCGACAATCATCGCAAAGCCGTAGCCCTTGTAGCCGCCGAGCGACTCGCCTATACCTCCAAGAGTGGTAAGCGCCGCCGTGCCGCCGCGTATTTTCTTCAGCGCCTCGCCTGCGTCACCTTCGACGGGGCTGCCGTCGAGGTCTATAATCGTGCCGGGATGTACAGGCTCGCCGATTCTCGCGTAGTATTCGACCTTGCCGTTCTGAGTTATCGAGGTCGCACAGTCAAAGTTGAAATCGAAGTCCTCATCTGTTGGAATTCCAACCGTAAAGGGGTTCGTGCCAAACATACCCTCAACGCCGTGCGTGGGTGCTACCGAGGGGCGCGCGTTAGTGCCTGTCATGCCGATACAGCCGACCCGTGTCGCCATTGTGGTATAATATCCTGCAATTCCGTAGTGGGTGGAGTTTCGTACGGCAACCATTCCCATGCCGTATTTTTTTGCCTTTTCAATAGCTAAAGTCATAGCCTTGTAGCCGATGACCTGACCCATACCGTTGTGACCGTCAACTACCGCCGTCGTGGCAGTTTCCTTAACGATTTCAAAGTTGGTTACAGCGTTTTGTATGCCCGCCTTTATTCTGTCAATATAAATAGGCTTAAAGCGGTTGCAGCCGTGCGACTCAATTCCGCGTCTGTCGCTTTCGAGCAGCACGTCTGTGCATATCTCGGCGTCCTCACGCGGTACACCTGCGCCGACGAATGCGTCGGTGATAAACTCGGCAGCTACCTTCCAATCAAGAACCATCTTTGCCATAAAAATTCTCCTTAATATTTTCTACCTATATGTTACAATATTTTCGCCACTCTTGTCAATACTCATTCTTGTAATTAAATTAAAAAGTTCTTGATAAGCAAAAAGCACCCAAGTGGGTGCTTTTTTCGGTGTTGG
>JAZOSP010000007.1:0-21656 GCA_045657165.1 Eubacteriales bacterium | reverse complement strand
AGGTCCGAGGAATTTGGTGGGGGAAGCTGGATTCGGACCAGCGAAGTCAGTGACAACAGATTTACAGTCTGCCCCCTTTGGCCGCTCGGGAATTCCCCCTGGAGCTGGTGATCGGAGTCGAACCAACAACCTGCTGATTACAAATCAGCTGCTCTGCCATTGAGCCACACCAGCATCCGTGACGAGTTATATTATAACAGAACGAGGCTCATTTGTCAAGCCCTTTTTTCACTTTTTCAAAAGTTTTTATAAACTTTTTCAAAAAGTCGCGATACGTAAGAAAAAGACCGCCGCGCCTCGTTTTGAGCACGGCGGTCTTTTTGATTACTGCTTAGCCTCGGTTGCCTTTGCAACAACCTCAACACCCTTGTAGTAGCCGCAAGCCTTGCATACGCGGTATGCAAGATTGTACTCGCCGCACTGGGGGCACTTAACAAGGTTGGTGGGGGTCTCGAGCTTCCAAACGCTGGAGCGTCTCTTCATCTTTCTCGCATGAGAAACTTTTCTCTTTGGTACTGCCATTTTGTTACCTCCTATGTGAGCACGCTATAAGCCACAGCCTGAGCCATAGCTCCACGCGTTCTCGGTATGTTATTTTTATTTATTATTTTCTTCCTTCATAGCGTCAAGAATCTTCTTTAGGGGCATAAGCCTCGGATCAATTTCCTTGGTAGTGCAGTCGCACTTCTCGAAATTCAGATTCTTTCCGCACCTTTGACAAAGTCCACGACACGCCTCATTGCAGAGGAAGCGAGAGGGGAACTCCATCTCAAGCTGCTCGTAGAGCTGCTCGTCGATATCAAGAAAGCCGTCATCAATTATCGCGTAATCATCGACTCTTTCCTCGGGTAGGTCACCGAGCGAATCCTTAGTAGCAACGGTTTTCTCAAGGCTTACGGTAAACTCGCCCGATACGGGAGAGAGGCACCTTGCACACGCGGCTTGGTAGAGAACACACGCGTCGAGCCTCATTCGCATATATCCGGCGGTGTTGGTAATTTCACCGTCAACCTTCATGGGAGAAGGAAAACCGACACCGTAAAGAAAGCTTCCGGTATCCTCGGAGCGATTATCGAGTGGCAATTCATAGCTGAACGTTATCTGACGCTCACCCGCAAGCAGCGGTCTTAAATCAAGCTTCACCCGACATTCCTCCTTTTGTGTAGCTCCGGGCGCAGTTTAGGCTACGAAATCCCAAAGCCGTACACTATATTATAAAACACAAGACCCAAAAAGTCAAGAGTATTTTTTCCTTTTTTCAAAGTTTTTCTGATTTTTATTTTCTATCTCTTAAAAGTATTATTGACAATAACTCAATTATATTGTATAATCTATTTGTAAACGTTAAAAAGCATAGAGGGGGAGAAAAATGCTTACTGATATCGAAATTGCCCAGTCCGTTACGCCGCGACACATTCTTGAAATTGCCGCCGAGGCAGGCGTAGATGAGAAGTACGTCGAGCTGTACGGCAAAAGCAAGGCGAAGATTGACCTTTCGCTCCTTTCCGATAACAAGGATAAGCCCGACGGAAAGCTCATTCTCGTTACCGCAATCACCCCGACTCCGGCGGGAGAGGGAAAAACCACCACCACGATAGGTCTTGCCGACGGCATGCACCGTATAGGAAAAAAGGTTGCCGTAGCTCTTCGCGAGCCGTCGCTCGGCCCTGTGTTCGGTGTTAAGGGCGGCGCTGCAGGCGGCGGATATGCACAGGTTATACCTATGGAGGATATTAACCTTCACTTTACAGGAGATTTCCACGCAATAGGCGCGGCAAACAATTTGCTCGCGGCTATGCTTGATAATCATATCTATCAGGGCAACTCCCTTAACATTGACCCAAGGCGCATTACTTGGAAAAGGTGCGTTGATATGAACGACCGCCAGCTCAGATTCGTTACCGACGGTCTTGGCGGCAGAGTAAACGGAGTTCCGCGCGAGGACGGCTACGACATCACCGTTGCCTCGGAGATTATGGCGGTGCTTTGCCTTGCAAGCTCTCTTTCCGATCTCAAGGCGCGTCTTGCCCGTATCATCGTGGGCTATACCTATGATGAAAAGCCCGTGACCGCAGGCGATCTGAAGGCTGAGGGCGCTATGACGGCTCTCTTAAAGGACGCACTCAAGCCCAACCTCGTCCAGACCCTCGAGGGCACTCCCGCCTTCGTGCACGGCGGCCCGTTTGCGAATATCGCTCACGGCTGCAATTCGGTCATAGCTACCAAAACGGCTCTTAAAATGGGCGATTACGCCATCACCGAGGCAGGCTTTGGCGCAGACCTCGGAGCAGAGAAGTTCCTTGATATCAAGTGCCGTATGGCAGGTCTTACTCCTGCGGCAGTCGTTATAGTCGCAACCGTCAGAGCGCTCAAAATGCACGGCGGTCTTGCAAAAACCGAGCTTGGCGCAGAGAACCTTCCCGCACTCGAAAAGGGTATTCCGAATCTTCTTCGTCACGTATCCAATATCAAAAACGTCTATAAGCTCCCCTCGGTGGTTGCGGTCAATAGATTCCCGACCGACACCGACGCGGAAATCGAGTTTATAATCGAAAAATGCAAGGCACTCGGTGTAAACGTCGTGCTCTCTACCGTATGGGCGGAGGGCGGTCGCGGCGGCGAGGCTCTCGCACGCGAGGTTGTCAGACTTTGCGAGGAGGAAAAGGGCGACTTTACCTTCTCCTACGAGCTTGATACCACCATTGAAGAGAAGATTGAGGCGGTTACGAAAAAGGTTTACGGCGGCGACGGTATTACCGTTCTTCCTGCGGCTAAAAAGCAGATTGCAGCTCTTACGGCTCTCGGCTTTGACAAAGCGCCGATATGCGTTGCAAAGACGCAGTATTCCTTCTCCGACGACCCGACAAAGCTCGGTGCTCCCGAGGGCTTTAATATCACGGTTAAGAACGTTAAGGTTTCCGCAGGTGCGGGCTTCGTCGTCGTTCTCACGGGCGATATTATGACAATGCCGGGGCTTCCCAAGGTGCCTGCCGCAGAGCGAATTGACGTGGACGAGAACGGCAAAATCACAGGATTATTCTAAAAAAGCAAAACGGGGTTGCTCCAAAAATCAAGGAGCAACCCTTCGACACGAAATAACAAAATTCTTGTTTTTGCAAACAAACATTTACATTTAGGGGTAAAAACGGTTGAAACTTATCATCGCTTCAAATAATGCTCATAAAATTTATGAGATTAAAAAGATACTTGACGGCAGGTTTGACGAGATTCTTTCGCTCCGTGAGGCAGGAATTTCTCACGAAACCGTTGAGGATGGCAAGTCCTTTATGGAAAACGCTCTCAAAAAGGCGCGTGAGATTATGGAAATCTCGGGTCACGCAGCCCTCGCCGATGACAGTGGCATAACGGCGCACGCCCTCGGCGACGAGCCGGGCATTTACAGTGCTCGCTATGCGGGCGTCGACGGCGGTCACGCTGCCGACGAGGCGAATAACGCTCTTTTACAGAAAAACCTTGCCGACAAATCCGACCGCACGGCACACTATACCGCCGCCGTGGCACTCGTCTATCCCGACGGTCGCGAGGTGACGGCAGAGGGCTATATGTATGGCAAAATAATTGACACGCCCCGAGGTACTCGCGGCTTTGGCTACGACCCTATATTCGTTATGGACGGCGAGAGCCGCACCGTTGCGGAGATGACCGACGAGGAGAAAAACGCGGTAAGCCACAGGGCAAACGCTTTGCGAGCTCTTATCGCAGAAATGTAGTCTCTGAAATTCACGCTAAAGCTGAAGCCTCGGATAAAAAATGCGTAAGATGAAATATTTTTGAAAAAAGTATTTACAAAGAGAAAAAAATATGCTATAATAACCCTCGGCCCTTTACTCAGTGCCGTGTATGGCCTCGCTCCGTTAGGACAAAGTCCTTGCGTAGCCCGCGCTTTTCACCCGCACCGCACTCGGTTTTGGGACGAAAATATAAAGAAAGGTGAAGAAAAATGATTGCAAAGGAAACCAAAACCGCCCTCATCGAGCAGTACAAGATCAACGAGAGAGATACCGGTTCTCCCGAGGTTCAGGTAGCTATTCTTACTACCAGAATCAACGAGCTCACCGAGCACATGAAGAAGAACCCCAAGGATTTCCACTCTCAGAGAGGTCTTTCCAAGATGGTCGGTCACAGAAAGCAGCTCCTCGGCTACCTTGCTAAGAAGGATATCGAAAGATACAGAGCAATAGTCAAGAAGCTCGGCCTCAGAAAGTAATTTTTCGATTTTTGAGGTCACACAGTTAGGCGGGAACGGGGGCACTTCGTTCCCGCTTGCTATGAAAAACAAAAATAAAAAAGGAGTGCGAAAGTAGCAGTTAAATATGTGCTTGCAATCTGGCGTGTAAGCGGATATTTAAGTGCTATGTTCGCTCTCCAAAAAAACAAAGGAGAATTAAAACATGGTAGAAAGATTCAAGACGTTTGATGATTACAGGGAGTATAAGTACGAGCTTGCGGGCAGACCCCTCGTTGTAAAATGCGGCAAGGTTGCAGGACTTGCAAACGGCGCTGCTATGGTTCAGTACGGCGAGACCACCGTTCTCGCAACCGCAACCGCTTCCGCCGCGCCTCGCGACGGCATTGATTTCCTTCCTCTCTCGGTTGACTACGATGAGAAGATGTATGCGGTAGGTAAGATCCCCGGCGGCTTCTTAAAGCGCGAGGGTAAGCCCTCCGAGAAGGCGGTGCTTGCAGGACGCGTTATCGACCGTCCCGTACGTCCTCTTTTCCCTAAGGATCTCAGAAACGACATCTCGCTTCTTCTCACTATTATGTCGGTTGACCCCGACTGCTCGCCCGAAATCACCGCTATGATAGGCGCGTCCATCGCTCTTTCCATTTCGGATATTCCGTGGAACGGACCTATCGCAGGTGTGTTCATGGGTCTTGTAGACGGTGAAATCGTCGTTAACCCCACCGCCGAGCAGCGTAAGGTTTCCGACCTTGAGCTCACCGTTGCCGCCTCCGCCGAGAAGGTCGTTATGATTGAGGCGGGCGCAAACGAGGTGTCCGACGAGGTTATGTTCGAGGCTATTATGAAGGCGCACGAGGAGTGCCGTGGCATAGTCAGCTTCATCAACGGCATTGTTGCCGAGATAGGCAAGCCCAAGTTCGAGTATGCCTCGGGCGAGCTTGACCACGATATGTTCGACGAGATCTTCGCGTACTGCGAGGCTCGCGTTATGGAGGCACTTGACACCGACGATAAGAACGTAAGAGACGCTAAAATGCAGCCCATTATGGACGACATCGTAGCAACCTTTGAGGAAAAGTACCCCGACATCAAGGTGGTTCTCCCCGAGCTTATCTACAAGATTCAGAAGAAGATTGTTCGCCGCTGGCTGCTCGTTGACAAGAAGAGAGTTGACGGCCGCCGTATGGACGAGATTCGTCCTCTTGCCTCCGAGGTAGGAGTAATTCCGAGAGTTCACGGCTCGGGTCTTTTCACCAGAGGTCAGACTCAGGTTCTCACCATCGCAACCCTTGGCACTCTCTCCGACGCGCAGAAGCTTGAGGGACTTGACGACGAGACCACCAAGAGATATATGCACCACTACAATATGCCCGGCTATTCCACGGGTGAGGCAAAGGCGCTTCGCAGCCCCGGCAGACGTGAGATAGGCCACGGCGCACTTGCAGAGCGCTCGCTCGTTCCCGTTCTTCCCTCTGAGGAGGAGTTCCCCTACGCTATCCGCCTCGTTTCCGAGGTCGTAAGCTCCAACGGCTCTACCTCGCAGGGCTCGGTATGCGGCTCGACGCTTGCACTTATGGACGCGGGTGTTCCGATTAAGGCACCCGTTGCAGGTATTTCCTGCGGTCTTATCACCGCCGAGGACGGCTCTTGGGATACTATGATTGACATCCAGGGTCTTGAGGACTTCTACGGCGACATGGACTTCAAGGTTGCAGGAACCAAGAAGGGCATTACCTCTATTCAGATGGACCTCAAGGTTGACGGACTCACCCCCGAAATTATCAAGCAGGCGCTTGAGACCACCCACCAGGGCAGAAACGAGATTATAGACAAGATTATCCTTCCCGCAATCCCCGCACCGCGCGCAGAGGTTTCAAGATACGCTCCCAAGATGATTAGTATGACCATCGACCCCGACAAGATTCGTGAGGTTATCGGTAAGGGTGGCTCTGTAATTCAGAAGATTGTTGCCGACACGGGCGCTAAGATTGATATCAACGACGACGGCACGGTATTCATCGCCGCAGTTGAGCGCGACAGCGCAGATAAGGCAAAGGCTATTATCGACGCTATCGTATTCGAGCCCGAGGTAGGCGCGACCTACGAGGGCACCGTTACCAGAATCATTCCTATCGGCGCGTTCGTTGAGTTCGCTCCCGGCAAGGAGGGCATGGTACACATCTCGAAGCTCCAGGATAAGAGAACCGAGAAGGTTGAGGACGTTGTAAACGTTGGCGACACCGTTCGCGTCAAGTATCTCGGTACCGACGAGAAGGGCAGACAGAATCTCTCGATGAGAGACGCAGCTCCTAAGGCTGAATAATTCAAATAAAGATTTAACTTTCGCACCGACATCTGTCGGTGCGATTTTTTTGCATAAGCCCCACCCGTGTAGAAAAAAACGGCGAAAATGCGTAAAATTCAGCACCGCTGTGAGTGGAAATGACGCTTTTCAAAGCCTGCTCTCATCCTTGTCATCCTGCCGCCGCGTTGTCACTTGTTATGCAACTTGCACAAGAGCTAAGTCACATAAAGTGTTAAACTTTGGAGGGGTACTATACTTACAAAAGGGGAAATTTGTGTTAGAATAAAGAAAAACGGCAATGCGAAAGGAAGAAGAAAAAAGGAAGATGACTGAAAACTCGGTAGGCTTTTGCATATTTTACGATTGGCTCGAGGTGTTCGAGCTGCTTGATAAGGAGGACGTTGCGGATTTGATTTTTGCTATCGGAAAATACTATACCGACGGCACGGATATAATGGAGAGTGTGTCCGACAGGGCAAAGCCCGTGGCGCTTATGATATCAAAGCAGCTGGAAAGAGCGAAGCAGCGCAAGGAGACAACCGCCCCGACTGTCATTAAGGGGAGGAGGTTGGAGGAGGGGATATATAAAACAGAAACAGAAACAAAAACGGAAACAGAAACAAAAACGGAAACGGAAACAAAAACGGAAACGGAAACCTCCTCCGAAACCGAAGCAAAAGAAAAATCGCGAGAGGAGGCTATTCTCGGAGGAGGTGCGTGTGATGGGGAAGATTTTCCTTTTTCTTCGGGGCGGGCAGGCGCGCCAACGCTAACAGAGGTTGAGGATTACGTCAGAGAGTGCGGTCTTAAATACGTAACGGCAAGACAGTTTCACGAATATAACGAGCGTCGCGGCTGGCAAATAGATGGGGTGCCTATACGCGATTGGAAGAGTGTTATTCACATCTGGGACACAAAGCACAGGCCTCCCGCCACGGAACAAAAGGAGGAGAAGGCGCGATATGGCAATTTCGACGTTAACGAGGCGTTTAATCGCGCGCTTGCGAGGAGCTACGGTGATTTAGGCTAAATTTCCGAGATTTTTATAAAATCGCTTGAAAATAACAAAAAGTATGCTATAATAATTATGGCTATATATATATTAAATGAAAAGGATATAGAAAATGGAAAGAACCTATATTAAAGACGTTACCCCCGGCGTATGCCGAGTGCAGGGCTTCGTTGAGAATTTCCGCAACAAGAGGACTATGGCGTTCATAGTCGTTAAGGATATCACGGGCAAGCTTCAGGTGACTATTGAAAAGGAAAAGCACCCCGAGATGGAGGAGATGTTAAACCAGCTCACTATTCACTCGGTAGTAAGCTTCGAGGGCGAGGTCGTTCTCAGCGAGTACGTCAAGATGGGCGGCAAGGAGATGTACCCCTCGTCTATGAAGATTGAGTCGGTGGCAGACGCGCTTCCGATAAAGGACGACTCGGACATCGACGTGCGAATGGACTTTAGATGGGTCGATTTGCGCCGTGACGTAAACCACCTTATGCTCCGCGTGCAGACCACACTTACCGCCGCAATGCGTGAGTTTCTCACCGAGCGTAATTTCGTTGAAATTCACACACCGAAGCTCATAGCGGCAGCGAGCGAGTCGGGCTCGGACGTTTTTGAGGTTAAATATTTCGACACCAATGCATATCTCGCACAGTCGCCGCAGTTCTATAAGCAGATGGCTATGGCGGCAGGTCTTGAGCGTATTTTTGAGACCGGTCCCGTTTTCAGGGCAGAGAAGTCATATACTAACAAGCACGCAACCGAGTTCACGGGCTTTGACCTTGAGTTCTCCTACATTGATTCCTTTGAGGACGTTATGAAAATGGAGGAGGAGCTGCTTGCTTATGCCCTCACCCGTGTCAAGGAAAAGCACGGTGAGGAGATAGTAGCGCTCTTTGGCGAGGAGTACGAGGTTCGTGTTCCCACGCTTCCTTTCCCGAGAATGAAGCTTTGTGACGTTTACAGAGAGCTTGAAGAAAGATACGGCTACACCGTTCCCGCAGAGCTTCACGGCGACCTTACCACCGAGGCGGAGCGCATGACGAAGAGACTCGCTAAGGATATGTTCGACCACGAGTTCCTCTTTATCACCGATTACGCGGCTGCGGAGCGCGCGTTCTACCATATGCGTGACGAGGCAGGCGTGCCTCAGGGCTACGACCTTATCTGGCGCGGCGTTGAGATTACCACGGGCGCACAGCGTGAGCATAGATACGACGTGCTTAAATCTCAGGCAGAGGAAAAGGGACTTGCCGAGGACGTCAAGTTCTACCTTGAGTTCTTCAAGTACGGCTGCCCCCCTCACGGTGGCTTCGGTATCGGCATAGACCGCCTTACCATGCTCTTCCTCGGACTTTCGATTAAGGAGGCGCAGTTCCTGTTCCGCGGCCCAAACCGCTTGACCCCTTAATCTCGTCGGATAATTTTACGCATTACTTCGTTGCCACGAGCACTGTACATCTTACAAGTTAATAATAAAAATAGGAGATAAAAAATGAAAATTGCACTTATCAACGAAAATAGCCAGGCGGCTAAAAACGCGCTTATCTGCGACACTCTCAAGAAGGTGGTTGAGCCTCTCGGTCACGAGGTGTTTAACTACGGCATGTACTCGGCAGAGGACAAGGAGCAGCTTACCTACGTTCAGATTGGTATCCTCTCCGCTATCCTTCTTAACTCGGGCGCTTGCGACCTTGTAATCACGGGCTGCGGCACGGGCGAGGGCGCTATGCTTGCCTGCAACTCCTTCCCCGGAGTTCTTTGCGGTCACGTGGTAGACCCCACCGACGCATATCAGTTCACCCAGGTTAACAATGGCAACGCCATAGCAATGCCCTTTGCAAAGGGCTGGGGCTGGGGCTGCGAGCTTAATCTTCAGTACGTATTTGAGAAGCTCTTCGTTTCCGAGTGGGGTCTTGGCTATCCCCGCGAGAGAGCCGTTCCCGAGCAGAGAAACAAAAAGATTCTCGACGAGGTTAAAAAGGTTACTCATACCGATATGATTTACATACTCGATAACCTCGACCGCGAGCTCGTTCGCGGTGCTATCGCAGGTCCTAAATTCGAGGAGTATTTCTTCGCAAACTGCAAGTGCGAAAAGCTTGCCGAAAAGGTTAGAGAGCTTCTTAAGTAATCAAGGCAAGGCACATCGCTTACGGGTGATGTGCCTTGATTATATATCAATGTGCTGTTTTTGCAAATAATTATTTGCAAAAACGCAAAACTCAAGTCTGATACCGCTGTTTCTACTCGCAGTAGAGTTGAACTCCACCGACATTCTACCTCGTGCTCGCATAATTAGGGTGACAAAGCTTTAGACTTTTGCTACAATCTTACGTAGAAAACGGAGGAGCACTTATGAAAACCATCAAAGACGTAAAGAAAATTTATAAAAACGATATACTGGCGGCGAGGTCTGAATACCGCGAAAGCTGCCGTAGGGCAAAGGAGGAGCACGCCTCACGGCTCGAGGCGTTTTATGAGGAAACGGGCACGCCCCGTCCGAAGGACCCGCCGAAGCGCTCACTGCTTCAGGAGATAGGTAATGCTGTAACTCACGGGGCAGGCGCAATATTTGCGATAGTAGCGCTGATTCTTATGCTCGTGTCCTCGGACTCACCCGCAGAGACTGTTTCCGCCTGCCTTTATTTCGCGGGAATGTTCACTACCTTTACGGTCAGCTGCCTTTATCATTCATTTAGGTACGGCAGTGCTGTAAAAAGACTTTTCCGCCGTTTCGACTATTCCTCGATTTACCTGCTTATCGGCGCGACCTTTGCGCCCATACTGCTCGCTTATATGGGTGACACCTTCGGTATTACCTTCTTTGTGATTCAGTGGTCAGTAATAGCTGTGGGAATTGCACTTGTCGGAGTTTTCGGCCCGACAAGGCTGCGCTTTATACACATTCCTCTTTACGTTATTCTCGGCTGGAGCGCGCTTATGCTTATGCCGCGAATGATTGGCGACGATTTCCCTATGGCAATGTGGATTCTTCTCGGCGGTGTAATTTATTCTATCGGAATCGTTCCCTATATTATTAAATATCGTGCCTCGCACTTTATCTGGCATTTCTTCGTGCTTGCCGGTGCGGTGGTTCAGTGGGTAGGTATTTACGTATATCTCTATCTTAAATAACTCTTTGGAGGTATTATGGAATTTCTTTACTTACTTCTGAGCATAAGAAATCCCGTATTTGATTTCTTCTTTGAAACGATAACCCATCTTGGCGAGGAAACGCTTTTTCTCGTCATATCGATAGTATTTTTCTGGTGTGTCAACAAGCGTGAGGGCTATTTTATCCTTATCACAGGGCTTTTCGGTACGCTGATAAATCAGGCGCTCAAGCTCGCCTTTCGCATACCTCGCCCGTGGGTAATTGACCCCGAGTTTTCGGTGGTGGGTGACGCGAAGCTTGAAGCGACGGGATATTCCTTCCCCTCGGGGCACACGCAGAATATCGCGACGACCTTCGGCTGTATAGCGGCGTATAACAGTAAAAAGAGGTGGATAACCGTTCTTTGCGTCGTAATTATTACACTCGTAGCATTCTCGCGCATGTATCTTGGCGTGCACACACCGCTTGACGTTGGCGTGTCGCTTCTTGCGGCGCTCGTTCTCGTTCTCGCGGCGCGCCCTCTTTTCGCCACCGAGGAGCGCTTTAATAAGTCGCTGCCGTTTATCGTTGTAGCCTCGGTGCTTGCGGCGACAGCCTACCTCGTTTACGTTCACGTTATCTCGGGTGACTCGACTCTTGACAGTGAAAATCTTGCGAGCGGTATGAAAAACGCCTATACGCTCCTTGGCTGCACGGCAGGGCTTGTTCTCGTATATTTTGTGGACACAAGACTCGTAAAATTTGACACGGGTGCGGCTTGGTACGCCCAAATCCTCAAGGCGCTCGTCGGATTTCTCGTAGTTCTTGCCATCAAAGAGGGGCTGCGTGCGCCGCTTGAATTTATATGCGGCGGCGAGATTTACGTCGCAAGAGCCGTGCGTTATTTCCTTATCGTCGGCTTTGCGGGTGCTCTTTGGCCTGCGACCTTTAAGTATTTCGCGCGACTTCGAATAGGCGCGCTCGATCGCTTTGGCAAGAAGGTTGTATCGCTTTTCTCTAAAAAAACCGTATAAACGAAAAAGAGAGCTTGCCGCGAGGCAAGCTCCGTTTTTTTCCAAAAACTATTTACTTTTATAAATATTTGTGATAAAATATAATATATGTCTTTTTCGAGGAGAAATAAATGAAGTGTCCCGCATGTAATTTTACCGACTCAAGAGTACTTGATTCCCGCCCCGTAGACGAGGGAACGAGCATAAAGCGCCGTCGCGAATGCCCCTCCTGCGGCAAGCGCTTCACCACCTACGAGGTTGTGGATACCGTTCCTATTGCGGTAGTAAAGCGCGATGGCCGCCGCGAATTTTTTGATAAGCATAAGCTCATTCTTGGTATCGAGCGCGCCTGCCAGAAGCGCCCCGTTGACGCCGAGGCAATCGCCTCGTCGATTGAAACAGAGCTTCAGAACGCTATCATAAACGAGATATCCTCGCGTGATATCGGAGAGATGGTGCTGACAAGGCTTCGCGAGATTGATATCGTTTCTTACATACGCTTCGCTTCGGTTTACCGTGAGTTCAAGGACATTGATTCCTTTATGGAGGAAATTAAGAAAATAAGCCGTCGAACGAAAAAAAAGAGCACGGAGGCAAATAATGGTTAAGAGCATGACCGCCTTTGGCAGAGCAAAGCACGAGGGCGCGGACAGAGATATAACCGTTGAAATCAAGAGTGTCAATTCGCGTTTCTTTGACTGCAGTGTGAAAATGCCACGACACCTCTCGATACTTGAGGAGAGGATAAAGAGCTACGTTCAAAAGCATGCGGTTGCAAGAGCCAAGGTTGACGTTTATATAACGGTTGACAATCACACAAATGCCGTCGGCTCTGTCGGAATAGATACGGCTTACACCGAGAGCTATATTGCAGCGCTCCGCCGTCTTCGCGACGAGTTCGGACTTGCCGACGATATCAGCGTTATGACGGTCGCGAGGTGTCAGGACGTCTTTACTCTTGACAGAGTCGAGGAGGACGTCGAGAGTGTGTGGGAAATTATACGCACGACTCTTGACGAGGCGATAGTCGGCTACAGTGCTATGCGGCTTGCCGAGGGCGAAAAGGCAGAGCGCGACATCAAGGCAAAAATCGAGCTTGTGCGCACGTACGCCGACGAGGTCGAGAAAATCTCCGAGGAGGACACCGTCGGATACAGAGATAAGCTTGAGGCAAGGCTTCGCACAATCCTCGGTGACAGCTCGGTGACGGTTGACGAAAACCGCCTTCTTACCGAGTGCGCCGTGTGGGCTGACAAGATTGCAATAGACGAGGAGCTCGTCAGACTCCGCTCGCATTTCGGTGCGTTTTACGATATTATCGACTCGAAGGAGCCGTCGGGCAGAAAGCTCGATTTCCTTATGCAGGAGCTCAACCGCGAGACCAATACCATAGGCTCGAAGGCAAACAACGCGAAAATAGCGCGTGTGGTCGTAAATATGAAGGGCGAGCTTGAGAAGATACGCGAGCAGGTTCAGAATATAGAGTGAGGTACGCCTTATGAAATTTATCAATATAGGCTTCGGAAACATGGTTTCCGCGGGGCGCATAGTTGCAATAGCCTCGCCCGACTCCGCACCTATTAAAAGACTCGTGCAGGACGCAAAGGAGGACGGCAGAGTAATCGACGTCTCCTGCGGCAGACGCACGAGGGCGGTCATAATAACCGATTCCGAGCACGTAATACTTTCGGCAATACAGACAGAAACGATAACCAACCGTCTTGCAAGCGACGTATCCGAGGACGCTGTGGACGACGAAGAAGAAAATTAGTAAGAAAGCGAGATAGAAAAATGATTTATCCAACAGTTGAACAGCTGACAGGCGGAGAGTTTAACCGCTACGAGCTTGTGGTGGGAGTTGCAAAATGCGCGAGAATCGTCACCGACGAGTATATCGAGATGAGAACGCGTGCGCAAAAGATGATTGACAACCACGAGACCGAGAAATCTCTCTCGGCGCTTATCGACCCCGAGTACAAGGACCAAAAGGCGGTCAAGATAGCAATAGCAAAGCTTGAGGACGGCAGATTCAAGATGGTTCGTCCCGAGAGCGCAAAATAATATCGAAGGAGTGCGGTTTATGTATTGTGAGGTATATCTTTTAGATGCGCCATATCATATAGACCGCCCTTTTGATTATTCGTCGGCTTTTCCCGTCAGGCGCGGCGACCTTGTCCGAGTTCCGTTCGGCAGGGCAAACCGACTGCGCCTTGGCGTCGTCGTAGGCGTTAAGGAGACCTCTACGGGTGAGGGGATAAAGCCCGTGCACATGGTGCTCGACCCGAGCCTATCGCTTGATGAGGAGCAGCTCGGGCTGTGCCTTTTTTTGAAGGAGCACACGCTATCTACCTTTGGTGAGGCGGTGCGGTGTATTCTGCCGCCCGGCGCTATAACCGAGGGGGTAAGCGTCAAATATAAGAAAACCTGTACACTGACACTCTCGCGAGAGGCGGCGGCAACGCTGCTCACGCAGACGGGGCGCGCGGGCGTAAGGAGCGAGGGGCAGCGCGCCGTTATAAGATATTTACTCGATATCGGCACGGCGGATATGGAGCTTGTAAGAGCACTGCCCGGTGTCACACCCGCGCACGTCGCGGCACTTCGCGATAAGGGGATAATCCGTATCGAGGAATACGAGAGCATACGTAATCCTTACGCAGAGTACGCGCGCGTGCGCGACACCTCGGAGATAGTGCTCAGCCCCGCACAGCTCCGTGCGTACGACACGATACACGCGCTTTATAAGGAAAACGCGCCGCGCGCAGCACTCCTTTACGGAGTTACGGGCAGCGGCAAAACCAAGGTTATAATGCGAGCTATCGACGAGGTGATAGCCGACGGCAAAACCGTCATTATGCTCGTGCCGGAGATATCGCTTACACCGCAGACGGTCAATATTTTTTGCCGCCGCTACGGCGAGCGCGTCGCGGTGATTCATTCCTCGCTCTCAAGGGGCGAGCGGCTTGACGCATGGCGAAGAATAAGGCGTGGCGACGTAGACCTCGTTATCGGTACGCGCTCGGCAATATTCGCACCGCTAAAGGACCTCGGTATGATAGTCATAGACGAGGAGCACGAGCATACATACAAATCCGAGTCCGACCCGAAATACCACGCAAGAGACGTTGCCGCGTATCGCTCGGGCAGGTCAGGCGCGCTTATGCTGCTTGCCTCGGCGACCCCGTCGCTTGAGAGCTTTTATAAGGCAAGCAGCGGCACGTATACGTTAGTCCCTCTGCGCGAGCGCTACGGCGGCGTGAGCCTTCCCGAGGCGGTAATAGTCGATATGCGCGAGGAGCTCAGGCTCGGCAACACCTCGCCTATAAGCGACAGGCTTTATAAAGAGCTCTCCTCGGTATACGAAAGGGAAAATCAGGCTATCCTTTTCCTTAATAGGAGAGGGTACTCGAGTGAAATAAACTGCAAGGCGTGCGGCGAGGTAATAAGCTGCCCGCGCTGCTCGGTCTCGCTCACCTATCACGCGGGTGCTGACGGGGGAAAAATGCTCTGTCATCTTTGCGGATACTCCGAGAGAACGCCGAGGCGCTGCCCGTCCTGCGGTAACGAGAAGCTATCCTTTATCGGCTTCGGCACGCAGAAGCTCGAGGGCGAGCTTTCGCGCTTTTTGCCCGATATGACGGTTATGCGAATGGACGCAGATACGACGGGCGCGAAGCTCTCCTACGACCGAATGCTCGAGGATTTCAGAGAGGGAAGAGCCGATATTCTCCTCGGCACGCAGATGGTGGCAAAGGGGCACGATTTTCCCCGTGTCACTCTCGTGGGAGTGGCGCTTGCCGACACCTCGCTCTTCGTCAGCGATTTTCGCGCGGCGGAGCGCACCTTCTCGCTCCTGACACAGGTAATAGGCAGAGCAGGCCGCGCCGCCTCGGGCGGTATTGCGGTCATTCAGACCTATTCGCCTAAAAACGAGGTTATAAGGCTTGCCTGCCTTCAGGACTACGACAAATTCTACGAGGGCGAGATAGCGATAAGGCGCGAGCTTTCATATCCGCCGTTTTGCGATATCGTTACTCTCACGCTTACCTCAGAGGACGAGCGAGCGCTCGCGCGCGAGGCTGAGCACCTCTCGGGTGCGGTTATAGGGAGGCTTGAGGGTGAGCTATCAAGGCTTCCGTTCGTGGTTTACGGACCACATGAGGCAGGAATATACAAGCTAAACGATAAATACAGAATGAAGATGGTACTTAAATGCAAGCTCACAGCTGCAACGAGGCGGCTCCTTCACGAGCTTCTTTGCGAGTTTTCCTCGGTTCGCGACGTTACACTCACCGTGGACCAGAATCCGCTTACGTCATAAGAAATCAGCCAAAAGGAGATAGATATGGCAATACTTAAAATTGTAAAATTCGGCGACCCCACGCTTCGCAAGATTTCGCGTCCCGTTGAGGAGATAACGCCGAGAATAGAAACGCTTATCGACGATATGATTGACACCATGCGGCATGCGGGCGGCTGCGGTCTTGCCGCGGTGCAGGTCGGCGTGCTTCGCCGTGTTGTGGTTATCGAGGTCGAGGAGGGCACGGTTTACGTTCTCATAAACCCGAAAATCGTAGCCTTCGCGGGCGAGCAGGAGGATACCGAGGGCTGTCTTTCGAACCCCGGAGAATACGGACTCGTAAAACGCCCGAAGGCTGTGACCGTCAGAGCGCTTGACAGACACGGCAAGGAGTACGAGCTTCGCGGCACCGACCTTCTTGCGCGCGCTATATGTCACGAGTGCGACCATCTTGACGGAAAAATATATACCGACATACAGACCCGACCTCTCACCCGTGATGAATTGGAGAGAAAAAAATAACTCGGCACGACCGAGATTTCAGGACACGCTATGAGAATAATGTTTATGGGTACGCCCGAGATTGCGGCGACCGCCCTTTCCCGTCTTATCTCGGACGGGCATAATATAGTAGCCGCCGTCACACGAGAGGACAAGGCGCGCGGCAGGGGAAAGGTTATGACTCCCACACCCGTAAAGGAGCTGGCAGTGAGTCACGGCATACCCACGTACACACCGAAAACGCTTCGCGACGGGGAATTTTCAGAGCTTCTTTCGAAAATAAATCCCGATATGATAGTCGTCGTGGCGTACGGAAAAATTCTGCCGCCCGAGGTAATAAATTACCCGAGGTACGGCTGCATAAATCTGCACGTGTCGCTGCTTCCGAAATACCGCGGCGCAGCACCCATGCAGCGCGCCATTATGGCGGGCGAGAGGGAGACCGGGGTTACCGTTATGTATATGGACGAGGGGCTCGACACGGGTGATATTATCGCCTCGCTCGCCTTTCCGATAGGCGAAGAGGACGATTTTGAAGCGATACACGACAGAGCTGCGGAGCGCGGCTCAGAGCTGCTTTCGCAAACAATAGTTGACATTTTCACGGGTAAAGCGACCCGCACACCCCAAGACCACAGCCTTGCAAGCTATGCCGCAAAGGTTGAAAAGTCGGATGCGAAAATCGACCTCTCGCTTTCCGCAAGGGAGCTCGATTTCATTATCAGAGGGTTAACGCCAATCCCCGGCGCGTTCGTATATCTTAACGGCAAAATGCTCAAAATAAACAAGGCGCGCCCCACTGCGGGCAGCGGCACGCCGGGCGAGGTCATTTCGACCTCCGGTACGGGTGACGGAAATATCGTCGTAGCCTGTGGCTCGGGCGCTCTTGAAATCCTTGCAGTCATACCTGAGGGCAAGGGCAAAATGAGTGCGGGCGACTTTGTTCGCGGCCGCAAAATCAAGGTAGGAGATATATTTACGTGATTGATTATATCCTTTATATATTTTGTCTTGCTGCAATAGTGCTTTCCATAATCGCACAGATAAAGGTGAGCTCGACGTTTAATAAATACTCTGCAACACTTACGGGCAGAGGACACACGGCGGCTGAGGCGGCTCGCTATATTCTTAATTCCCACGGTCTTTCTCACGTGCGGATTGAGAGGGTAGCAGGCAATCTTACCGACCACTACGACCCGAGAGCCGAGGTGCTCAGGCTTTCCGACAGCGTTTACGACAGCTGCTCTGCCTCTGCCGTCGGTGTTGCCGCACACGAGGCGGGTCACGCAATTCAGCACGCCGAGCGCTACGCACCAATCGTCATTCGTCAGCGCTTAGCGCCTGTCACGGGCTTTGCCTCGCGCTTTTCGTGGCTTATCATAATGC
Organism: Eubacteriales bacterium; assembly: GCA_045657165.1. Classification (GTDB taxonomy): domain Bacteria; phylum Bacillota; class Clostridia; order Oscillospirales; family CAG-272; genus UBA1740. The sequence goes on along the minus strand of JAZOSP010000007.1, from coordinate 3,841 downwards.
TCGGCATTATATTTATGGCACTTGACGCACTTCTCGGCTATTATATTCTTATCGCAGGAGCTGTGCTTTTTGCAGTCACGACGCTCTTTCAGCTCGTTACGCTCCCGTGTGAGTTTAACGCCTCGTCACGCGCTATGTCAGAGCTCAGGCGCACGGGCTGGTACTCCGCGGGCGAGCTTTCCGCCTCGCGTAAGGTCTTGACCGCCGCTGCTATGACCTACGTCACGGCAACGCTCGTGTCTGTTCTTCAGCTTCTGCGAATAGTCGTAAGGCTTCTTGGAAGCAGAAGACGATGAATATAAGAAAAATAGCTCTCACTCTCCTCTCCGAATACGAGGCAGGTGGGAAATATGCCAACCTCTCGCTCGCCTCGCACCTTTGCGACGGACTTTCGGGCGAGGAGCGCGCACAGCTGACGGTGTTGTTTTATACTACCGTTGAGCAAAAGCTGCGCTACGACTACTATATCAAGGCTATATCGGGTCGCGGTGATGACGAAATAGATATGACTACGCGAAATATTCTGCGCCTCGGAGTCTGCCAGCTTCTCGATATGCATGCGATTCCCGACTTTGCGGCTGTCAGCGAGACCGTGAAGCTTGGGAGAAGCAAGGGGGAGCGCGCCTTTATTAACGGCGTGCTTCGCTCTCTCGCTCGGCAAAAGGACTCGCTTCCTCAGCCGCGTGAGGAGAAAAATTATAAGCGCTACCTCTCGGTGAAATACTCGTTTCCTCTTTGGATTGTCAAGCACCTTGACGCCCTTTACGGCAGGGATGAGTGCGAGAGGATTCTTTCTGCGTTCAATAGTCAAAAATATACCGATATAACCGTCAACACGACTAAAATATCTCGCGAGGATTACATAAAAGCGCTCGTGGGTGCAGGCTATTCCGCATGGGAAAATCGCGACACGCCCCTCGGTATTCGCATAGAATCCTCGGTAAACCCCGAGAGGCTGCCGGGCTTTTCGCACGGCGAGATTTTCGTTCAGGATATGGCGTCGCTTATATGTGCGACAGCCCTTGGCGCTATGCCCGGTGACCGCATAATTGACGTTTGCGCCGCCCCCGGTGGCAAGAGCCTTGCCACAGCAGTACTCACGGGCGACGAGTGCGAGATTTTTTCATTTGATATTCACGGCAGCAAGCTCTCGCTAATTGAGGGAAGCGCGAGGCGACTTGGACTTAAATCAATAATAACCGCCGAGCGCGACGCGCAAGCACCTGACGAGAGGCTTCTCGGTACAGCCGACAGGGTTATCGCCGATGTGCCCTGCTCGGGGCTTGGAGTGCTTTCGAAAAAGCCCGATTTGCGGTATAAAAATCCCGAGTCGATAGAGGCTCTGCCAGAGCTGCAGCTACGTATTCTCACTGCCTCGTCGCGCTATCTCAAGGCGGGGGGCGAGCTTATCTACTCCACCTGCACGCTGAACCCTCGGGAAAACTCCGAGGTGGTCGGGCGCTTTCTTGCCGAAAATGCCGACTTTGAGCCTGTTCGCTTTAAGGTCGGCTCATTCCACGAGGGCTATGAGCTGACGCTTTTGCCTCACGTTCATCATACCGACGGCTTCTATATGGCTAAAATCAGGAGAAAACCCACTTAAATATGGACAGAATTGATATTTACTCAATGCTCCCCGAGGAGCTCATAGAATATTTTGCGTCGCTCGGCGAGCCTAAGTTTCGCGCGGGGCAGGTTTTTCCGCTTCTCGCGAAGGGCGCGGCGGTGTCGGAGCTTACCAATCTTTCAAAGGGGCTGCGCGAGCGTATCGAGGGCGAAATTCTTGACACGCGTCCCGTGATAGAGGAAAAGCTTACCTCAAAAATCGACGGCACGGTCAAATATCTTTTCCGCCTTTACGACGGCTCGACGATAGAGAGCGTGCTCATGAAATACAAGCACGGCAACTCGCTTTGTATATCGAGTCAGGTCGGCTGCTATATGGGTTGCAGGTTCTGCGCCTCGACGATAGGCGGCAAGGCTCGCGACCTACTCCCCTCGGAGCTTCTCGGACAGGTTGTGGCGGCTGCGCGCGACTCGGGCGAGAGGGTCTCAAATATCGTTATGATGGGTATCGGCGAGCCGCTTGATAACTTTGATAACGTTGTAAAATTTCTGCGCCTCGTCAATCACCCCGACGGTGTTAATATCGGTTACAGACATATCTCGCTCTCTACCTGCGGTGTCGTGCCGGGCATTTACCGTCTTGCCGAGGTGGATTTGCCGATAACGCTTTCGATATCGCTGCACGCCGCGACAGACGAGGCTCGCTCGGCTATAATGCCGGTTAACAATAAGTGGAAAATCTCTGAGCTTCTCTCTGCCTGCGTGGATTACTACAAGACGACGGGCAGGCGCATATCCTTTGAGTATACTCTAATCTCCGGAAAGAACGATACCGTTGCCGACGCAGAGAGGCTCGCGGAGCTCTTGATAGGTGCTTTTCGCGGCACGGGTGCGCCGATTCATGTAAATCTTATAAGAGTTAACGAGGTCAAGGAGACCGGCTTCAAGCGCGGGAGCACCGAATCGGTAAACGCGTTTGCGAGGGTGCTCGAGGGGCGCGGCGTGGTCGCGACGGTGAGGCGCAGGCTTGGTGCCGACGTCAACGCCGCCTGTGGACAGCTCCGCAGATCGAGGCTTATAAAGAATAATGAAGCAGAGGTAAAGGCTTGATAACCGAAAAACACGGAAAAATAGTCAAAGGCCTCGGTGGACTCTACGAGGTTAGAATATCCGAGGGTGGCGTTGTCTCTCGCATGGCAATGCGTGCAAAGGGAATACTCAAGCGCGACGAGGAGCGGCTGCTTGTCGGCGATAACGTGACTGTAACGATAGATGACACGACCCCCGACGGCACTGTGATTTCTGCGCTTGACGAGCGAAAAAACTCGCTTATCCGCCCACCGCTTGCAAATCTTGACTACATATTTACAGTATTTGCCGCGGCAAAGCCCGCACCGGTTATGGAAACGGTGGATAAGCTCATTTCAATTGCCGAGCACAACGGCATATCACCCGTTGTCGTTATAACTAAATCGGATATTTCAAGCGCTCACCGTGAGTATGCCGAGATATATCGGCTCGCGGGTATACCCACCTTCGTCACCTCGTCGGAGGAGGGGGCCGGACTCGCGGAGCTTTCGGCTTATATAAAAGAAAACGTCAGGTGGGGCAAAACTGCCGCCTTTGCAGGTGCGTCTGGAGTCGGTAAATCCACGCTTATGAACGCGCTTTTCCCGAATCTTTCGCTTGCCACGGCAGAAATTTCGCGCAAAATCGAGCGCGGCAGGCATACGACAAGGCACGTGGAGCTTTACGATATAGACGGCACGGTGAATACGGGCTTTCTTGCAGACACCCCGGGCTTTTCGCTTATAGATTTTGCAAGGTTTGATTTCTTCTCCCTTGACGAGCTTCTCCCGACCTTCCGCGAGTTTGCGCCCTATATCGGCGACTGTCGATACGCAGACTGCGCACACGTCGGCGAGGGGACGGAGGAGTGCGCCGTGGCGCGCGCCGCGAGCGAGGGGAAAATCGCGCCCTCGCGACTTGAATCCTATCGCTCAATATACAGAGTCTTAAAGGATAAGACCGAATACTGATGGGAAAGGAGAGCCACCTCTCTCCTTTCTCAAAAATATTTCAACTTTTTTCATTAAACCCCTTGACAAGAGGGAATTAATTTAGTATAATACTGTAGGTATCCTAAGACAGCAGGTTCCGGTAAAAGCGTAGGCTTTCCTGCCGAGGTGAGAATAACTTGAATATTTATTATTTTCGTTGTCCTTTTCTCGTGGGTGTCTTGTGCCTTATCGGAAAGGGATTTTTTTATTGAATT
>JAZOSP010000006.1:0-3450 GCA_045657165.1 Eubacteriales bacterium | reverse complement strand
CGGCATCCTTTATTGGATTTCGATGGCGTGGTACATTTCACTCACACTCGCATTCGTTATTATCTTGATCTACAAGTCAAGACTTCCCGGAGCAAAGAGCGTGCAGAAAATACCTCTCGTTGTTGCCATCGTTGCCGTTGCCTTTTGGATACTTTATACCGCAGGTCTGATAGACGGCGACCTCACCGTAATCGACTGTATTATTATCGTCACACTTCTTGAAACTGCTATTCAAACAGGACTTATCCCCACGAACACAGGACACAAGGAGCTGTTTGTCGAAACCACCGTTCCCGTTATTATCATTGACGAGAACTATCAGGCAAGATATACTTCGGGCGGTGCATTGCCCGTATCCGAGGAAGCGATGAGAGCATCGGCAGAAGCTCCCGTAAGTCTTGGCGATACCGTGCTTTGCTCCGCGCCTATTACCGCAGGCAGAGTGGTATGGCAGAACGACGTAGCAGAGCTGAACCGTCAGCGAGAGGATCTCGACGATGTTCGCGCAAGACTCGCCGAAGAAGTCGACCTCATTCAAGCTGAAAACGAGATCAAGGAAAAGCAGGCACAGGCAGACGAGAAAAACAGACTCTACGATAAAATCGCCCGTGAGGTCAAGCCTCAGCTTACCGTTCTGACAAGCCTTATCGAAAAGGCAGAAAAGGGAGAGGACGTAAAAGAAAACCTCTCCCGTGCAGCTGTCATCGGCTCTTACGTTAAGCGCCGCGGAAATCTTCTTCTGATCGGTAGCGAGGACGGAAACGTCACTCTGCGCGAGCTTGAAAACGCTCTGCGTGAGTCCACCGAAAACCTACAGCTTCTCGGTGCGGACATCGCTCTCACCGTCAAGGGCAAGGGCGAAATTCCTCTTGCATACGCCATCGGCGCATACGACCTCTACGAGCGCGTGGTAGAAGCCACGCTCGGCGGCATCAACACCATGTTCGTCCGCCTCACCTTGCAGGGTGAAAAGCTCCTACTTTCCTTGCAGCTCGAAGTGGGAGAGGATCTATCCGAAAATGCAATTACACACCTGAAAGCCGACGGCAAGCTCACCGTCGAGATCGAGGACAACGATATCTACGTTGACCTTGTGATGGGAGGTGACGGCAAATGATGAACTACTACGGATTAAATACTCCGCTTCGTGCGATCCTTATGTCCGCGCTTTTCGTCGCCGCAACTCTTGCGTTCGTTTCCATTCTCCGAGTAAGCAAGCGAAGAAGAGTGCTTCACGCAAAGATACTCCTGCCCGTCGCTATGGTGCTGAACGCCTTCTTCTGCGTGATGTTCGCCACCGAAACGAGAACAACTAAATTCTCACGAGAATTGCCCAAAATCGTAAAAACGGTATGCGAAATGCCTATTATCGTTTGCATTTTGCTCCTTGCCGCGAGTCTTGGCTACGTGGCGTTCGTGTTCTTCTCGGATCTGAAATTCAGAAAAACCAACCTCTCCCGTGCATCCATCAAGGAGAGCCTCGACAAGCTCCCGACCGGACTTTGCTTCTACCACGAAAACGGCAGATCGATCCTCATCAACGACGTGATGTACGACCTCTGCTTTCAAATAGTCGGCAGAGATCTGCAGGATGCAACCCTCTTTTGGCAGATCCTTTCGGGCGGCGAGGTATTGCCCAAGGCAGAAAGACTTGAATCGGGTGAGCATCCCTCCTTCCGTCTTACGGACGGCAGAGTGTGGACATTCTCTCGCACAGAGCTTGACGGCATCATTCAGCTCGTGGCGGCAGACACCACCGATTTCTCCAACACCAATGCCGAGCTGAAGGTTCGCATTGCAGAGCTTTCTGTTATCAATAAGCGACTCCGTGAATACGGTGAGCAGGTGGACGAGCTGACGAGAACCAAGGAAAGAGTCGATATCAAAGCAAACATCCACCGTGAGCTTGGTCAAGCACTTCTCGTCACGAGAAGATATATCCTTGATACCGCTGAGAGTGCCGAAGTCCCCACCTTCATTTGGAAAAGAAACGTGGCAATGCTTCTTCACGAGGCGAGCTTCACCGACGAGGAAATGCTCCTCTCCGGCTTCCTTGACTCCGCAAGCCACGCAGGCGTTAAGGTTGAACTTTCGGGCGAGCTTCCCGTGGATAAAAGGCAAAACGAGCTTTGTGTGATGGCGGCGGTGGAATGCCTTGTCAACGGCGTTCGCCACGCAGATGCAAACACCCTTTATATAACGGCAACCGAAACAGAAACCGAAATCTCCGTCACCTACGAAAACGACGGTGCGCTACCAAAAGGCGAGATCGTCGAGGGCGGCGGTCTGTCCTCGCTCCGCAACAGAGCAAACCGCCTCGGCGGCAGAACGGTGGTTAAGGCAGAGCCGAGATTTTCACTTACGATCATACTTCCCAAAATTCACGAAGAAGGAGGCAACGCAAATGGCTAAATACAAGATACTGCTCGTTGACGACGATCCTTTCGCCCGTCAGCTGATCGAAATGTTCATCACAAAGAGCGAGAACTACGAGTTTGACGGCTCTCTCATTTCCGCATCCTTCGCAGAAGCCTACGTAACGAAGCGCAAGGTCGACCTCATTCTGATGGACGTTTGCACGGCGATGAACGCCAACGGCATCGATGCCGCAGCGGAGATCAAGAAACGCTTTCCCGAAATCAAGATCATCGTGATCACAAGCCAACCCGAATACTCCTACATCACACGAGCGAGAGAGGTCGGTGTAGATAGCTTCTGGTACAAGACGGTGGTGCAAGAGGAATTCTTCACTCTGCTCGATAAGACTATGGATGGCGAGAAGATCTACCCCGATACCACGCCCACACTTTCCATCGGCACGGCTCTCTCCATGGAGTTCAGCGAGGGCGAGCTGAAGGTCTTGCGCCTCGTCGTAGCAGGCGAGCGAGATCAGGACATTGCCGACGAGCTTAGCATATCCGTCAATACCGTAAAAACGCATCTTCGCTCCATGCTTGACAAAACAGGGCTTCGCAGCCGTACCGCCCTCGCGGTGAGAGTACGAAATGCAGGCTTCGTTATCGTCGAGCCGAAGGAAGATGAAATCTAAAACCAAATACAAAATCGAGTGCTGTCAGCGATGATGGCACTCTTTTTTTACAAAAAAACGAAAAAAACTTGAATTTTTTTGAAAAAAGTTGACTTCTCTCATTCTTTCGTATGATGTGCAATTTTTTAAAGTATGATACACTATTAGTGTAAACTGCCACAGGTGTATTCGGGCGCGTGTGCGAACGCACGTGAAACAGCCCACCTCACCCGTGAAAATTTGCAAATCTGTCGCAAAGGAGGTTTTATATGAATGCGAGATATCATTATCAGCATTCGGAATGATTTTGTAGCTGAGGCGATCATCCATAGCCTTAAAAAAGCGGGTGATTTTCAGCCCTACAAGCTTCTGTTCTCTCGTGATGACGAGGTGATCAGGGAATGTGAGGCGGTGCAGCCGGA
>JAZOSP010000005.1:0-25880 GCA_045657165.1 Eubacteriales bacterium | reverse complement strand
AACGCCATTTTTGACAAGTGCGTTTATTATCTTTCCGACAAGCTTCTCGTTGCCGGGAATTGCACTCGAGCTTAAAACCACCACGTCACGCGGATTTATTTTAACCTTGTCGTGCTCCTCAAAGGCTATTCTGTAAAGCGCCGACATCGGCTCGCCCTGGCTTCCCGTCGTTATAAGCGTTATCTCCTCGGGTTTATAGCGCTTGATATCCGCAACATCAATAAGCACACCGTCGGGCAGCTCCATATAGCCAAGCTCCAGCGCCGCACCGATAATATTAACCATGCTGCGACCGAGCACCGCAACCTTTCTTCCGTGGTGAGCACTCGCGTTTATTATCTGCTGAACTCTGTGTACGTTAGACGAGAAGGTCGCGACTATAAGGCGCCTGTCCCCGTACTGAGCAAAAATCCTCTCAAGCGACGAGCCGACCGTGCGCTCAGACGGCGTAAAGCCCGCTCTCTCCGCGTTGGTTGACTCGCAAAGCAAAAGCTGAACGCCTGCCTTGCCAATCTCTCCTATGCGGGTTAGGTCCATCATTTTTCCGTCGATTGGAGAAACGTCAAGCTTGAAGTCTCCCGTATGGAAAACAGTACCGACGGGAGTTTTCAGCGCTATCGCGCAGGCGTCGGCAATAGAATGGTTAACGTGAATAAATTCCGCCTTAAAAACGCCGAGGCTTATGACGTCGCCTGCCTCAACCGTGTAAAGCTCGGGATCGTACGCCGGAGGATTTTCCTCAAGCTTTCCCTCAATTATACCGAGAGAGAGCCTCGTGCCGTATATAGGCACGTTTATCTGTGCAAGAAGGTAGGGAATAGCTCCGATGTGATCCTCGTGACCGTGGGTTATAAGAATACCTCGTATCTTGTCTGCATTCTTTATAAGATAAGATATATCGGGGATAACGAGATCAACGCCCGGCATTTCATCGTCAGGAAAGCCGAGACCCGCGTCGATTACGACTATATCATTGCCGTACTCTATGACGGTCATGTTCTTTCCTATTTCCTGAAGCCCTCCGAGGCACATAACGCGTAAGTTCCCTCCGCGCTCACCTTTTGTCCTTGTGTTTTTCATATTTATTTTCTCTTATTGCTTTCAAATTTAATTATCAATTCTATTCGTCTTATTAAAAAGATATTGCTATAATACAAACCGCCGTCGAAATCGCGACCCCTAAAAGAAAGGGTAAAAGAAACCTGAGCACTGCGCGAAGCCTCACTCTTCGCTGCCCTCCATGTTCGCCGTCAAGACTCTCATCTATTATGCGGTTCGCCTCATAAACCATATCGCCCTGTCCAAGACCCGTCGCCTCACCCTCGCGGCTGACTATAAAATAAGCCTCGTCAAACAGGTGACTTCCTGTATTTTTAAGGTATATTACCTTTTTTTGATAACCCCTCACTGACAACACCAGCTTCCTTTTTTTGATGAATTATTATCATAAATAAGAAAGTTTATACAACGGAAGTTAAATCGGTGAGGGGTTTTTTTGCGGAAATATGTAAATATTTATTATAATATTACCGCTTTTCTTAAGTTTTGTAGATTATTTCTTGCCAAAAAGTCTTCCAAAAAATCCGACCTTCTTCTCGGGAGCTGCGGGCTCTTCCTCTGTCGGATCCTCCTTGAGAGTCTCTACCGCGGGCTCCTCTTGAGGCTCGGTTACAGACTCCTCCGCAACATCCTCTGCTACGAGCTCAGCCACAGCATATGCAGGAACAGCCTCCTCAGCTATGACAGCCTCTACAACCTCAGGAGCTCGGACGAGGTTTTCTTCTTCAACCTCAAGGACGGGCTCTTCAGCTGGCTCTATAACCTCAGGCTCGCCGCTTATCTCTGTGACCGAAGGCTCCTCATAAAAGGCGGCTCTCGTTATTTCGCTAACCCTCGTTGCGTTTGTAATGTCCTCTCTTGACTCGGTGCTCTCGACGCTCTCCTCTATGCGGCGCATAGCCTCCTTTGAAAGTCTTTTTCTCTTTTTCTTCTCGGGAAGGGCAATTTCAAAGGTATCGTCGAGCAGATTGTCAATGCTGATACCGAAGAGAAGCTTTATTTCAAGAAGCTTCGGCACCTCGGGATAGGACTGACCGCACTCCCACTTGTAAACCGCCTGTCTTGAAACACCTACCGCGCTTGCAAATTCGTCCTGGGTTATTCCTCTGGTTTTTCTGAGTATTACGAGTTTTTCCTTGAACGTCATTTTATTCTCCTTCTGCCGCATGGGCGGCTATTAATTTTTATGAGTTAAAAGGGATTATTCCTCGGGCTCTGCGACCGTATTTTCTTCGCTTGCTCGGACGGTCACACCCGAGGCTTCGCTCTCAGCGGGAATCTCAATTTCTTCTTTCTCAAGCCTTGCCACGTTATTGATGGTGCAGCCGTCGTTAAGGCGCATGACGATAACTCCCGTCGCGGTTCTTGAATAAACGTTTATGCTTGATACCGAGGTGCGGATTATCGTTCCCTCATTAGTTATAAGCATTATATCGTCGTCATCGGAAACCGTGATAATTGCGGCGAGCTTGCCGGTCTTATCATTTATGTTCTGACAGGTAACACCCTTGCCGCCGCGGTGCTTCATCTCGCGGAAATCAGAGAAGCTCGTTCTCTTACCCATACCGCGCTCGGTTACAGTGAGGAGCGTCTTTGTGTCGTCAACCACGCATACGCCGACCACGACGTCGTCGCCCGTAAGAGTTATACCCTTAACTCCGCGCGCGCCGCGACCCATAGAGCGAACGTTGTTCTCGTCAAATCTTACCGCAAGTCCGCCCCGTGTTGCGAGAATGAGGCTCTCGTCGCCCTTCGTGTGCCTTACGAAGATGAGCTCGTCGTCCTCGTCAAGATTTATTGCAATCTTGCCGCCGCGCCTCTGATACTCAAACTCGGAGAGGAGAGTTCTCTTTATAATACCCATCTTGGTAACCATCGTGAGATATTCACCCTCTATAAATTCTGTGATGGGAATTATAGCCGTAACATACTCTCCCTCAGAAAGCTCTATTATGTTGACGAGGTTAGTACCCTTAGCCGTTCTTGACGCCTCGGGGATTCTATACGCCTTCTTTGCGTAAACTCTGCCCTTGTTGGTAAAGAACATTAAATGAGCGTGGCTGTTAGATATGATAACGTCCTCGACGAAATCGTCCTCCTTGGTCGTCATACCGATAATGCCCTTTCCTCCGCGGTTCTGTGCCGAGTAAGTGTCTGCTCTCTGTCTCTTTATATAGCCGGAATGGCTGACGGTAATAACGCAGGTATGTCGCTCAATAAGGTCCTCAAGGTCAATCTCCTCGGTAGCCTCGCAAAGCTCGGTACGGCGCTCGTCACCGTACTTTCTCTTAATCTCCTCAATTTCGGACTTGAGAATTTCCTTAAGCTTGTTTTCGTCCTCGAGAATGGATTTAAGCTCTGCAATGATAACCTCAAGCTTTGCAATCCTGTCCTCTACCTTCTGTCTCTCAAGACCCGAAAGCTTACCGAGAGTCATTTCAACTATTGCCTGTGCCTGCTCATCGGAAAGACCAAAGCGCTCGGTAAGCGCAAGCTTTGCTGCAGGAATAGACTCACTCTTTTTGATAAGCTCTATTACCTCGTCTATATTGTCGGTCGCAATTCTGTAGCCCTCGAGAATATGTATCTCTCGCTCAGCTTTGTTAAGGTCAAATCTCGTCCTGTTCTCAATAATACTCTTTTGGAAGGCTATGTACTTATCAAGAATAGCAGGTAATGAAAGAGTTTTCGGCTCACCGCCGTCAATAACCAGCATGTTGACCGAGCAGGTGTCCTGAAGCTGAGTGTATTTATAAAGCTGATTAAGAATTACCTCAGCATTTGCGTCGCGCCTGTATTCTACGACGATTCTCATACCGCCTCTGCCCGACTCGTCGCGCAGCGCGGTTATTCCGTCAATCTTTTTCTCCTTAACAAGGTTTGCTATACTCTCAACGAGCATAGACTTGTTTACCATATAAGGAATCTCTGTAAATACTATTCTCCTGTGCTCGTCCTCAACGGTTGCGCGCGCACGAACGTAAACCTTACCTCTGCCGGTTTCATAAGCCTCTCTTATACCTCTCGAGCCGTAAATTATCGCACGGGTCGGGAAATCGGGTCCTTTTATGAACATCATAAGGTCGTCAACCGAGCACTCGGGATTGTCGATTCTGTAAACCACGCCGTCTATTACCTCGGTGAGATTATGCGGCGGAATGTTGGTTGCCATACCTACGGCAATTCCGACAGAGCCGTTAACGAGCAGGTTAGGGAAGCGCGAGGGAAGAACTGTAGGCTCGTCTCTCGTGTTGTCGAAGTTTCTCGTCATGGGAACGACGTTTTTTTCTATGTCGCTCATCATGTGGTCTGCCATCTTCGACATTCTCGCCTCGGTATAACGGTAGGCGGCAGCGCCGTCGCCGTCAACGTTACCGAAGTTTCCGTGACCCTCTATAAGAGTATAGCGAAGAGAGAAGTCCTGCGCCATTCTTACCATCGTTCCGTAAACCGCAGAGTCACCGTGCGGGTGATATCTACCGAGCACGTTACCGACGGTCGTCGCGGATTTACGGAAGGGCTTGTCGTGAGTTAGATTATCCTCATACATAGCGTAAAGGATTCTTCTCTGACCCGGCTTCATTCCGTCGCGCACGTCGGGCAGGGCACGTGAGGTAATAACGCTCATAGAATATTCTATAAATGAGGTTTTTACCTCCTTTTCCATATCCCTTTCCTCTATTTTCTGTAAAGGGAATTCTATATCGTCACTTTTATAAGTATGTTCCATTTTTTTCGTTTATCCCTTTCCCCTTAAATGTCGAGATTTTCAACAAACCTTGCATTCTTGGTAATAAACTCACGCCTTGGCTCTACCATATCGCCCATAAGAACCGAGAATATCTCGTCGCAGGCAATAGCGTCGTCTATAGTTACCTTAAGAAGCGTTCGTTTTTCGGGGTCCATCGTGGTTTCCCAAAGCTGCTCTGCGTCCATCTCACCAAGACCCTTATATCTTTCGGACTCAACCCCTCTTACGCCAAGTTCCTCTATATACTTATCCTTTTCCTCATCAGAGAAGGCGTATCTTATCTGCTTGCCCTTATGAACCTTGTAGAGTGGGGGCTGTGCGAGATATACGTGTCCAAGCTCTATAAGAGGTCTCATATGACGGAAGAAGAAGGTGAGAAGTAAAATTCTGATATGAGAGCCGTCAACGTCGGCGTCCGCCATTATTATTATCTTTCCGTAGCGGAGCTTCTCAATATCAAAGTCGTCTCCTATTCCGCAGCCAAGCGCCTGTATTATAGGAATAATAGAGGTGTTATTATAAACCTTATCAAGTCTTGCCTTTTCTACGTTAAGAACCTTGCCGCGAAGGGGAAGAATTGCCTGGAATCGGCTGTCACGGCAGTTCTTTGCCGAGCCTCCTGCCGAATCTCCCTCTACAAGATAAACCTCAGTGAGTCTTGCTTCCTTCTCATTACAGTCTGCAAGCTTACCCGGAAGCGTTGATACCTCAAGTGCATTTTTACGCCTTGTAAGCTCTCTTGCTCTCCTTGCTGCCTCTCTTGCCCGGCTTGCCGCAAGCGCCTTTTCAATTATCATCTTTGCAGAGGCGGGATTTTCCTCGAGATATTCCTCGAGCTTTTTATCAACTATCGAATCAACGAGAGCTCTTATTTCGCTGTTACCGAGCTTTGCCTTCGTCTGGCTCTCAAACTGCGCGTCGGTAAGCTTTACCGAAATAATTGCAACAAGACCCTCTCTCGCGTCCTCGCCCGAAAGCCCCTTATCGTCGCCCTTTATAACACCCGTTTTCCTTGCGTAGTTGTTTATAGCTCTCGTAAGAGCCGTCTTGAAGCCGGTCTCGTGCGTTCCGCCCTCAATAGTTGACATATTATTAGCAAAGGAAATTATAGTCTCGTTATAGCTGTCGTTATACTGCATTGCCACCTCGGCAATGGAGCCGTCCTTTTCACCATTCATATAAATAACGTCGGGATGAACGGGATTTCCTCTCTTTTCGGTATTGAGATATTCAACGAAGGAAACTATACCGCCCTCGTAGTGGAGAATTTCTTCTCTTTCCTTGCCCTCTCTTTTATCAGTGAGTATAATCTTTACTCCCGCGTTAAGGAAGGCCTGCTCTCTCATTCGGGTGAGAAGTATATCGTAGTCGAAAACGGTTTCCTCAAAAATAGTAGGGTCGGGCTTAAATCTTACGTAAAGACCGTGACGTCCGCAGGAGTCTCCCTCACACTTAAAGGGACGGGCAACCGCACCCTTTTCAAATCTCTCGGTATATTTTTTTCCGTCTCGGCAATTTTCAACCTCAACCCACTCGGAAAGCGCGTTAACAACCGACGCGCCTACACCGTGAAGACCGCCGGCTATCTTATAACCCTCTCCGCCGAATTTTCCTCCTGCGTGAAGAACCGTGTAAACCACCTCAAGCGTCGGAAGACCGAGCTTTTCATTCATACCAGAGGGTATTCCGCGCCCGTCATCCTCGACAGAAACGCTGTTATCGGGCCATATTTCTATTTTAATAGAATCACATTCTCCCGCAAGTGCCTCGTCGATAGAATTATCAACAATCTCATATACGAGATGGTGAAGACCTCTTATAGAGGTTGTACCTATGTACATTCCGGGTCTTTTTCTAACCGCCTCAAGCCCCTCAAGAACCTGTATTTGGCTGTCGTCATAACCGTTCTTTTCGATTTCGCCTGCCATTTTCTTTTCCTTTGCCTTTCTGAAAGCTTTATATTTCCTCAAGATTAAGAGAGCTCTCACATCTCATTTTAAGCCCTCCGCTTGATATACGCGAAAGTCTTACCTTATATCCGTAAGACTCCTCTGTTAAAACAAAGGAGCGCGGAAGGTCAAAATCATCGTATTCAACCAAGCCCTCTTTTTGCTTTTTATTTATAAAATCCTTGCCTATTTTTGATACCGTTGAGGTATCAAGATCAAAAATTCCTATTATTTTGTTCTTTCTTACACTTTTTCCGTTACCTATGTGCAGGTACATATTTTCCCTCCGAAACGTCTATTTCATTTTCGGTATAATTTCTACATTCATCAGGGTCGCATGAGGTTATTATTATTTGCCTTTCCCCTACACCCGAGAGAACGTACTTTCTCCTCTCCTCGTCAAGCTCACTTAAGACGTCGTCAAAGAGAAAAACAGGATATTCGCCGCAAATATCTCGCACTACCTCGCCCTCTGCAAGCTTTAGGGCTAATACTATCGACCTTTGCTGCCCTTGGGATGCAAAAATTCTTGCTTTGTTGCCGTTTATAAGTATCTCAAGGTCATCTCTGTGCGGTCCGTAAAGACTTACTCCCGCGAGCTTTTCCTTTTCGGTATTCTCACTTAAGAGCTTTTTATATTCTTCCTTTATTTTTTCTCTTTCCGAGATGTCGGAATCTATATTACTCTTATAAAAGAGAGATAATTCTTCCTTGCCAAAGGATATCTCGGACATTATTTTTTTAGCGTGTACCTCGAGTCTTTTTATATATTCTTTTCTCAAAATATATATGTAAGACGCATATTCCGCCATCGACTCCGACCAAGAGAGAAGCTCCTTTTCATCTACGTACATACCCTTTTGTAAAAATTTAAGCATGCAGTTTCTGTTTTCAAGAGCGCTCTTATAATCGGAATAATACTTTATGTAGGTAGGGAAGCACTGCGAGGCGGCAACGTTAAGAAAGCTGCGTCTTTCGTCCGGTCCGTCCTTTACAAGACTTAAATCGTCAGGATAGAAAAGAACCGACTTGAAGCTTCCTATCATCTCGGCAATTTTATTTATTTTGTATCCGTTCTTTTTTCTTTTTCTTTCCCTTCCGAAAAGAGCGTATTCAAGACTGTTTTCTCCTGATTTATCCTTATAATCTATCGAAATCCTGAAGCCCTCTTCACCGAATTTTATTAAATCTCTATCATTTTCACATCTAAAGGATTTACCTCTTGAAAAAAGATAAATTCCTTCTATAACGTTGGTTTTACCCTGAGCGTTTTTTCCGTGAAGAAGATTAACACCGGGAAAAAATTCAATATTGCATTTTTCAATATTTCGGAAATTGTCGGCACAAAACCTTTTTATTATCATTTCTCGTTCATTCTGACAGGAAGAATCATATAGAAGTATGAGAACTCTTCGTTTTCCTCTGCCGGCTCTATGGTTATTGCCTGAGTTGCTCCCTTGAGGGTTATTTTTATATTTTCTCCCTCAGCAGCCTTCACACTGTTTATAAGATAACGGCAGTTAAAGCCTATTTCTATATCGTTACCCTCGTGCACGCAGTCCATCTCGTCAAAGACGTTTCCGTTTACACTCGAAGAGCTTATATTGAGGTATTGGTCGTCAAGGGAGAGCTTAACGTAGCTTCTACCGCTGCCCTGTATCTTTTCCTCGGCTACTATATTCGCTCTCTCGAGTCCGTCAAGAAGCCTTTCTCTGTCAACGGTTACGAATATATCATTGTCCTTAGGAATGATTCTCTTGTAATCTATATACTCAGAGTCTATAGTTCTCGTAAAGAATATAATATCCTCACCCTTTATTATCGCGTGCTTTCTAGATATGTAGAATTTAACCCTTTCGTCCTCTCCTTCACCGAGATTTTTAGAAAGCTCGCCAAGAGCGTGTCCGGGTATTATAAACGAGTAGTCTATATTAGAGGATTCTCCAAGAGATGAAATTTCACATTTCATTATACATCTTGAAAGAGTATAGCTGTTGCAGGAAACAACCTCAATTTCATCACCCGAAATTTTGAAGAAGGCACCGCAAAGCATAGGACGTGTATCCTGCTCGGCAATAGAATGAGAAACCTTTCCTATCATCTTCTTAAGAGTAGACGATGAAATTTCAAAGCCCTTGTCTGAGGTAAGGTCGGGGAGATTAGGAAAATCATCGCCGCGAAGAGCAAACATAGAAAATGCAGCCTTTCCCGATGATATAGTGCAATTAAGCTTATCATTTACGTCTATCGTAATCTCGTCCTCGGGAAGAACGCGAAGGGTCTGGTAAAGTCTTGCCGCGTTTATTATAAATCTTCCGTCTCTTTCTATCGAGGTAGGATAAAAAACAGCTCTTACACCCTTATTCATATCATAGGTAGAAAGCCTCACAGAGCCGTCGTCTGCGGTTTCGAAAAGAACTCCTTCGATAGAGGTTATAGTATTTTTGTTTGAAACTGTACCCATAGCAGGGGTAAGCTTATTCATAAGAGCCGATTTCTGTACGGTAAATTTCATTTTTGTTTCCCTTCCGCCGTAAGGCTTAAGTAATTAATTTGAATTTTTGTAGTAGTTGTTGTAATAAGGGGTGTTAAAAGTGTTAATAATTAAATTTTCCCTTTATTTGTTTGCTTTATCCGAGCGATTTTATTAAAAAAGTCCTGTTGAAAAACAAAAAACGGAATAAGGTAACTTTTCAACAATTAAAAAACAATTAATTTGATATCGGATAAACACAAAATCAACACTCAAACAACACCTTTTCAAACGTCCTTTATTTCCTTTATAAGCTTCTCAAGCTCGGACTCGTAATTTTTAATAGTTCTTATATTAACTCCGATATTATCTATTGAAGAAATTACGGTAGCGTGGTTTCTGTCAAATATTTTTCCTATATCCTTTAGAGAAAGGTCTGTAAGCTTTCTTATTATGTAAATTGCGGTGTGTCTTGCGTTTGATATAGTGTCGTTTCTCTTTCTTGATTTTATATCCTCAACCGAAACACCGTATTTTTTGCTTACTGCTGTAAGAATACGCTCTATCATAATATCGGTAGGAACGTTACCGGGGTCTACTATTGAAATTATCTGGTCGATCGATTCCTTTGTGACCTCAGCACCGGTGAGAGAGGAAACGGCATAGAGCTTTTTGAGAACACCCTCTATCTGACGGATATTGTTATTTAAGCGCTCTGCCATATAATCGACAAGCTCGTTTGAGACCGAAAGACCCATAGAGTCCGACTTTTTTCTTATAATAGCTGTGCGAAGCTCAAAGCTCGGCGGCTGAACGTCTGCAATAAGACCGCCCTCAAACCTCGTTCTCAGCCTGTCGGTAAGGTGTTTTATTTCCATAGGGGGTCTGTCCGAGGTGAGTATAATCTGCTTTTCTGATTCGTAAAGAGCAGAGAAGGTGTGGAAAAATTCCTCTTGCGTAGATTCTTTACCGGAAATAAACTGAATATCGTCGATAAGAAGAACGTCGGCAGAGCGGTATTTTTCCTTGAAAGGCCCCGTCTCGTGATTTCCTATTGCGTCGATAAGCTCGTTCATAAAGGTTTCGCACTTTTTGTAAATTATCTTAAGACCGGGATTATTTTTCTTTATGTGGTTCATAACAGCATAAAGAAGATGAGTTTTACCGAGACCCGAGTGACCCCAGATGAAAAGGGGATTGTAAACACATGGGTCGTTGGCTACTGCAAAACAGGCAGCCTTGGCAAATTTATTTGAAGTGCCCTCAACGAAGTTATCAAAGGTATATTCGTCAAGAACCGTCTTTTTTTCTGATGAGGGGTTATTAAGAATTTCCTCTATCTTTTTCTCGCGCCGCTCACTCTCGAGTAAAATTTCCTCGTCAAAGGTGGTCTCCTTTTCGGGAAGCTTTGTTTCCGCGGGACCCTCCTTTTCTATTTTTACCTCAACCGAGAATCCTATGATTCCAAAGAGAGTTTCTTTTATGATATCTATGTATTTTGTGGAGAGTATGTTTTTCTTAAGAGGAGAGGGAGTGGTAAAAACTGCACATTCCTCGTCAAGAGATGAAAGCTTAAGGTCGCCGAACCAAAGATCGAAGATAGATTTTGCAGGTCCGAGTTTTGTCTTTATTTCAGATTTTAACGACTCTACTATACCGGAAAGCTCGTCCATTTTTAAGTTCCTTTCTTTGCTGTTTTTTTATAAAAAAGAGAAAGCCCCTCTACGACGGAAATAAGCATTTCCGCCGTAGGTATATTTATATTAATAATATTATAACATACAATATTATAAAAATCAAGGGCAAAAACGAATGTGTGTAAAAAAATGTTTACATTCTTTTAGAGCGGGTTTTGAATATAAGAGAGGCTAAAAGACCGAGCATAAGAGCTGCCGTCGTGCCTGCTGCGGCAGCGGTAAATCCACCTGTTAAAATACCGATAGGACCTACCGAGTCAACCGCCTCCTTTACACCTCTTGCGATGTTTGCTCCAAAGCCGATAAGAGGAACCGAAACACCCGAGCCGAATATATCCTTAAGTGGGTCAAAAGCACCCACGGCAAAGAGAAGAACACCCGCACAAACGTAGGAAACCAAAATACGGGCAGGGGTGAGTCTTGTAAGGTCTATAAGGAGTTGGGCTATGACGCATAACGTTCCGCCTGCGGCAAAGGCCAAAATAAGATTCATAATATTCATACAGCTTTCTCCGATTCTATTCTTATAAGAGGAGCTATTCCAAAAATATTTTCCCCTTGAAGAACGCTTGACTGGCTCATAAGAGCACCGGTTGATAAAAAGAGAATTTTGGAAAGACGGCCTGACTCAAGAAGAGGTAAAAAATGTGTCGCGAGCACCGAGGCAGAGGTTCCGCACCCGGACGCTCCGCTGTGAACGTCCTGCTTATCAAAATCATAAAGAAGAAGACCGCAGTCTGTGTGAAATTTCTCAAGCCCGGGCATTTTAGAGGAAAGAATATCCTTAACTATATCGGAGCCGACCCTGCCGAGGTCGCCGGTTACTATATAATCAAAGGTGGATATGGGCTCGCCGCTTTCCTTGAAGTATGAGAGAATAGAATCCGCAGCGGCAAAAGCCATGGCAGCTCCCATGTTCGACGCGTCGGTTGTAGAGCCGTCAACCATTCGTCCGGGCATATAAGCCGATATTTTTGGTCCTCTCCCCTCTCTTCCAAGAATAAAAGCACCGCCCGCGGTTGAGGTCCACTGCGCCGTCCTTGCGCGCTGACCGCCGTATTCTATAGGAGTTCTAAACTGCCTTTCTGCCGCCGAGTTATGAGAGGTAGTGACGGCTGCGCCGTAGCTTATAGAGTCCGAAGCTTCCATAAACGAGGAGAGAATCATAAGAGATTCGGTACAGGTTGAGCATGCTCCGTAAACCCCGACGAAGGGAATACCAAACGAATTAAGACCGACCGACGAGGCAACGCACTGATTTTGAAGGTCTCCTGCCACGAGAAGGTCTATATTTTCGTGAGAAAGACCTGCCTTGCCAAGCGCGATGTTAAGAGAAACTCTTCCCATCTCGCCCTCGGCAATCTCCCACGTGTCCTGACCGAAGCGGTCAGACTCGTCACAAAAATCAAAAAATTCTCCGAGAGGGCCTCGTCTCTCCTCATATCCGCCGACCGCAGCGCGAGAGACGAACCTCACATTGCGAGAGAGCCTTGTTATTTTTCCCATCAGAGAAGCCCTCCTATCATTACACAGGCGTAATAGATTATGCCGTAAAGAACGCCCGAGGCAATTCCAAAAAGGATAACCGGGCCCGCGACGTTGAAAATTTTAGAGCCTACGCCGAGGACAAGCCCCTCGCTTTTTGCGTCCATTGCCTCGGAAACGACGGCATTGGAAAAGCCTGTAACAGGCACGAGAGTTCCCGCGCCCGCGTGCTTTGCGAGTCTGTCAAAGCCGCCGATGGCGGTTAAAATTGCCGCAGCCGCAATAAGCGTTATGCATACAAGAGTTGAGGAGAGCTTTTCGTCTGCTCCAAGGTAGGAATAAAGGAAAGAGAGAAGCTCGCCGATGGCACAAATTGCTCCGCCAAACAAAAAGGCGAGCGCACAATTTTTTGGTATAGTAGATGAAGGAGAATATTTTTTTATAAGCTCCTTCTTTTTGTTTTCTTCCATAAAAACCTCGTTTTTGTAAACAATTATTTTCAATTTTGGTGATTTTACACTTAATATTAGCCGCCATGTGTTTTTTTATACAAAAAGAAAAGGTCTGCTTTTGCAGACCTAAAATTTTATATCGGATACGTAATCTATGCCCCAAAAAATCAGAATATAATTTCTCAGAGCAAAGTTTAATAGAATAATTAAGGGTATTGATATAAGTGTGGAGATAGGAAATCTTTTTATAGGATTAAGACTTCCCTTTATTATGGAAGCGAGGAAAAGAATGTCTGCGGCTATGAAAATAATAACCGACGGAATAAGCGCAGGGAAGAGAATAAGAGAGGATAAAAAATCAAATCGTGTAAGAGCGAGCAGCGAGCGCGAGCCTCCGCAGCCCGGGCAGTAAATGCCAAAGGTTTTCTTAAAGGAGCAAACCGACTCGCCTCGCTCGCACATAACGGCGGTTGCCTCAGCATAGGCTATGACAACGGAAAGCACGAGTAGATTTATAAGAAAAAACAGAAAAAGCCTTCTGAAAATTTCTTTTTTATTTGAAGCCGAAAGCAGAACAAGCACCCCCTTTTAATAAGATTTTAACATAAAAAAACATTATTTTCAATATTTTTCGTGTCATCTATTGATTATTTTATTTTTTTATGGTAAAATGAAATAAATCTTTAAGAGAGGAGGGCCCTGATGGAAGATTTTAATAAAAACGAAAATCTGTCAGCTGACGAGGTTTACCTCCCTGCGGGCGGAAGAAGAGGAACAAAGGCGTGGTCGGTTGCGGCTCTTATACTATCAATACTTTCCTTGCTTTGCTGCTGCTTTGATTGGCTTGGGCTCGGGCTTGGAATTCTTGCTATCGTTTTCTCAATAGTGTCGCGCGGTAGCCTCGGTTATTTTGACGGTATGGCGGTTGCCGCACTCGTCGTCGGTATAATAGGCGCGGTATTCGGGCTTTCATCTATTATTATGACACCCATAATACAGAACAGTGAATACTACAAGCAGCTCCTCGAGGAGCTTTCTAAAGGAGCTTAAAACAGAACCTTGTGAAATTTTTCACAAGGTTCTGTTTTCATATAAGGGAAAAGGCTGCGGAAGGAGTTATTCCTCGGGTTGCTTTGGTCTTGACAATATTGACTTTTTATTCTTATTATGTTAGAATAAAGTGAACTATATTGATTTTTCCGAGGCGTGCTATGACCAACGAATTTGTAAAAAACAATCTTCCAAACCTCTCCGTACAGGCGTCTATTCAGGAAAAACCTATTCCCGCGGGGACTGCAAGCGCGCTTCACTATCACGACGAGCTTGAGCTTATCGTGATATACGAGGGCTCGTTTTCCTGTACTGTTTTCGGCAAGGAATACGTGGCGGAGCCGGGCGAGGTTATCTTTATAAATTCGCGAGTGCCTCACTCGACCTACCGAAAAACCGAGAGCCGAATGGGACTCCTTCAATTCAGGGAGCGCGATTTTTACGAGAATGACGCAACGGGAGCTGTAAAATATTCAATGCGCTTCCGCTCTGTTGAATACACCCCTGTGAAGATTTATTCCTCATCAGAGCTTTTTAGGGCGGCAGACGAGCTCCTTTGCGAGGCGGCAGCGCGCCGCGAAGCGTACGGCGTTTTCATAAAATCCTGTATTTTCAGAATTCTCGGACTTCTTTACCGTGACGGAGTGCTTGCCGACGCAGACACGGTTTGCAAAACGAGAGAGGTGCAGAAAATACTGCCTCTTCTTTCCCACGTCAATGAAAACTACTCGCAGGAGATAACTCTTCGAGAGGCGAGCGCGTCGCTCGGCTTTGACTCAAGCTATTTTTGCCGAATATTCAAGATTGCAACCGGCGCAACCTTTACCGAGTATCTGAATTTCGTAAGAATTTGCAAGGCTGAGAGGCTGCTTTCAGAGGGCGAGGGAAGTATTCTTGAGATTTCCGAGGCGGTGGGGTTTTCGTCGGTCTCCTACTTCAACCGTATTTTCAAAAGGTTCAGGGGCTGCTCGCCCGGTGTTTACAGAACCGCAAAATATTCAAGGGAGTAATTTTGCCTGCTCGAAAAGGATTACTGCGCTTATCTCCCGTTCATAATATAAAATTGAGAAAAGGACCAATCGAAAGAAAGGCTGGTTATAAAAATGTCGCTACTTAAGCTTGGCAGGGTAAAAATCCCTCACAGAAAAAACACCGCGCATATGTCAGCGGTCAGAATGACACCGCCCGACACAGTGCTTATCCCCATGTCGCAGCACATAGGAGCGCCCGCAAAGGCGGTCGTGCGCCCGGGCGACAGAGTTTTCGTCGGAACTCTCATAGGAGAGGCGGGGGGCTACGTGAGCGCCGCCGTACATTCCTCGGTTTCGGGAACGGTTAAAAAAATAGAGAGCTTTCTTCTCTCAAACGGAAGAATCTGCGACGCTGTGCGGATCGAGTCAGACGGCGAGATGACTCCCGACCCCGGTATTGCTCCGCCTACGGTCACCGATTTTGAGAGCTTTGTCTTGGCGGTGCGCTCGTCGGGTCTTATAGGTCTTGGCGGTGCGGGATTTCCGACGGCTGTGAAGCTTGATGCCGAGAAAAAGGGTCTCGTAAAAAAGATAATAATAAACGGCGCGGAGTGCGAGCCGTATATAACGAGCGACACGCGCACAATGCTCGACGACGCGGAATATCTTAGAGAAGGTGTTGACGTCCTTAAAAAATACCTGTCGGCAGACGAGGTGGTTATCGGAATAGAAAGCAACAAGCCTAAGTGTATAAAGCGGATCTCCGAGCTGTTTCATGGCGATAATATGGTAAGAGTCGAGGCTCTCCCCGCCACGTATCCTCAGGGAGCGGAGAAAATTCTCATTTACAACACCACGGGACTTGTCGTACCCGAGGGCGGGCTTCCGTCTGACGTCGGATGTATCGTTATGAACGTCACCTCGGTCGCGTTTTTGGCAAAATATCTTCGCACGGGTATGCCTCTTATTGAAAAAACCGTCACGGTTGACGGCTCGGCAGTAAAGACGCCGATGAACGTAATAGTGCCCGTCGGCACGGCGGTATCGGAGGTTGTAGAATTCTGCGGCGGCTTCTCCGAGACGCCGGGAAAGCTGCTTTACGGCGGCCCTATGATGGGTATAGCAATGAAGGACGCTGACGCCCCCGTGCTAAAAAATACGAATGCGATAGTGGCTCTTTCTCAAAAGGACGCGAGCCTGCCCGAGCAGTTCCCATGTATTCACTGCGGCAGGTGCGTAGAAAACTGTCCTATCGGTCTTAACCCCACTCTTTACGCAAGGGCAATGGGGCTCGAGGACTCAGCCGAGCGCGCGGCAAGGCTTTCCGAGGCAAGGATAAATCTTTGTATCGAGTGCGGCTCCTGCTCGTTCGTTTGTCCGTCAAGGCGACCCCTCGTTGAAACTAACCGACTTGCAAAGGTCGATATAAGAAATTCAAAGCAAAATAAGTAACGGAGGTGTGAGAGTTGAATAAGCTTATAGTTTCGTCCTCGCCGCATATAAGAACGACGGTGAACACCCGCCGTATAATGCTTGACGTCATTATTGCCATGCTGCCTACTACGGTCGCAGGCTGCGTTATTTTCGGCTGGCGCGCAGTGCTTCTGGTGCTCGCCTCAACGCTTGCGGCGGTGCTTGCAGAGTTTGTTTTTAATATCGTTGCCAAAAAAGGGCAGACGGTGGGCGACCTGTCGGCTGTCGTCACAGGCCTTCTCGTAGGACTCAACGTGCACGCAGGAACTCAAATCTGGCAGGTCGTGCTCGGCTCTGTGTTTGCGATAGTCGTGGTCAAGTGTCTTTTTGGCGGTCTTGGCTGCAACTTCGCCAACCCCGCAATAACGGGCAGAATA
Organism: Eubacteriales bacterium; assembly: GCA_045657165.1. Taxonomy (GTDB): domain Bacteria; phylum Bacillota; class Clostridia; order Oscillospirales; family CAG-272; genus UBA1740. The sequence goes on along the minus strand of JAZOSP010000005.1, from coordinate 9,143 downwards.
TTTATGCTCGTGTGCTTTGCGGGTACGATATCGGGCGGCGTTATGCCGACCTTCGGTGCGGAGTCGTCAGAGCTTGTCACGGGAGCCACACCGCTTGAGCTTATCGGCGCCGATAGGCTTGGCGAGGCGCCCTCGCTTCTTGATATGTTCCTCGGTATGCGCGCAGGCGCGATAGGCGAGGTGTGTGCTGCGGCAATCATAATCGGATTTTTATATCTTGTCGCTCGCCGCGTTATAAAGCCAGAGGTGCCCGTCATCTTCGTCGGTACGGTGTTTGCTCTTTCGCTTATCATAACCAATGATTTTACAGTCGCGCTTTACGAGATTTTAGCAGGCGGTCTTCTTATCGGCGCGGTATTTATGGCGACCGATTACGTAACCACTCCCATAACCCGAGTAGGAAAGTGGATATTTGCCTTCGGCTGCGGAATTATTACCGTTCTTATCCGCTTCTACGGCACCTATCCCGAGGGAGTGTCCTACGCGATTCTTCTTATGAACATTCTTTCTCCTTACATTGAGAAGTGGACTGCAAAATTACCGCTTGGAGGTAAGAGGTAATGAATAAGATTTTCAAAAAAGAAAACCTAAAGCCGCTTTTAACTCTCATTACTATCTGCGTTGCAGTTGCCGTCTTGGTTGCCGCCGTTAACCTTGTTGCGGCACCGATTATCGAGGCAAGAGAGAGGGAAAAGGTTGAGGCGGCACTGCGTGTGGTTTTGCCGGGTGCAGAAAATTTTGAGGAAATTGAGCTTAACGAGAGCTATCCCGAAGCTATCAATAGCGCCTATCGTGCAGATATAGGCTACGTTTTCGTGGCAAATACCCGAGGCAAAGAGGCTATGACCGTTATGTGCGGAGTTGATAGCGACGGCAAGCTCGTACAGCTCGACGTTATCTCCGAATCTGAAACGCCCGATTATAAAAACAGAGTTTTCCCCCTCGTTTTGGGCGATAACGGTAAATATTGCGGCAAGGACTCCGAAAGCCTTGAGCTTGAGCTTGTAACGGGCGCAACCCTGACGAGCAACGGAATTTACAACGCCGTCAAGGCGTCGCTTGACGCCTACACGGTAGCAATGGGCGGCGAAATCTCGGGCGGCGAACCCGAGCCCTCGTACGAGAGGGCAGAGAGCGAGCTGCTCTCGCTTGCCTCGCAGCTCGTTTCAGGCTCTGCGGGCTTTACCAAGGTAGAGCTTGAAGGCGAATTTGAAAGCCTTGTCAGCGTTTATAAGGAAAACGGCGGTCGCGGCTACGTTGCTTACGTGCTCGTGATATCCGAAAATTACGGCACTGTCGAATCCGAGGCGCTGATTTATATAGGAAACGACGCAAAAATAAAAGACATCAACAAGCTCACGTGGAAGACGAGCGACGCAATATACGGCTACGTCCCCCCCTCGGCAGAGGAGGTTGACGAGTTTTACTCAAGACTTCCCGGCAACAATAACACATCTATTGACGGTGTCGAGCTTGTTACTAACGCGACGAACACCTCAACAAACGTCGTGAGTTCCATGAAGGAGGCGCTCGCCGCGGTAGAGGTCCTTATCCGCAAGGATATGCCGACTCCCGAGGAGGAGGTTATCTCGCTCGCAGGCTCTCTTGTGGGCGGTGCTGCCGATTTTGAGGACGTCACACCGAGCGGCACGGAGTACCTCAAGCGCATATACAGAGATAAAAACGGCAGCGGCTACGTCGCTTACGTCGTCGTGATATCCGAAAATTACGGCACGGTTGAATCCGAGGCGCTCATTCATATAGGAAACGACGCCAAAATAAAGAATATAAACAAGCTTACCTTTAAGACGAGCGACGCAATATACGGCTACGTTCCGCCAACGCTTGAGGAGATTGACGCCTTCTACTCGAGGCTTCCCGGCAGCGACCATGTCACAATCGACGGTGTGGAGCTTGTAACCAACGCGACCAACACATCGACCAACGTTGTGAACTCTATTAAAGAGGCGCTTTCCGCAGCAGAGGCGATTATTAACGCGGGGAACCAAACTCCGAGAGCCTTGGGCATAGCGCTTCTTTGCGTAATAGTTATCGGCACGGCTGTCGCTATCGTATTTTTGAAAAAGAGGAGAGGAGGGGTAAGACGGTGAACAAAAAGCTTTCAATATTCTTAAAGGGCGTTATAGCCGAAAACCCCGTTCTCGTTCTCGTTCTCGGCACCTGTCCCGCCCTTGCGATATCCACCGGCGTCATAGCCGCGCTCGGTATGGGAGTTGCGGCGACGATAGTTCTCGTTTGCTCCAATATCGTTATTTCAGCGCTTCGCAAGGTCATTCCGGACACCGTAAGAATCCCTTGTTATATCGTTGTAATTGCGGGTTTTGTTACCGTGGTTCAGCTTTTGCTTCAGGCGTATATACCCTCGCTTTACGAGATGATGGGTGTGTATCTTGCCCTTATAGTGGTGAACTGTATAATTCTCGGCAGAGCCGAAATGTTCGCAAGAAAGAACCCCATTATGGATTCCGCGCTTGACGGACTCGGCATGGGCGTCGGCTTCCTTCTTGCATTGCTTGCTATGGCAACGATTCGTGAGGTGCTTGGTGCGGGCAGCTTTGCCGGAATTGAGATACCCTTATTCTTCGTTCGCGACGCGGCGGGCGAGGTTGTAAACAGCTTCACGCTGCCTTTTATGACACAGGCGCCCGGCGGCTTCCTCGTGTTCGGTATTCTTATTGCAATCATCAATAAAATAGGTCCTAAAAAAGGGGAGAAAAAGCGCAGGAATTTCTCCTGCGAGGGTTGCCCCTCTGCCGCGGTGTGCGGTAAGGTTTCCTGCCCTGAGACCTCGGAGCTTGTGGCAGACACCCGATTTGATGAGAGGGAGGAGGAGAGTAACTGATGGATTTCAAAATGCTTCTTTACATTCTCCTTATGGGAGTTTTCGTTAACAACTACGTTCTTCAGAAGTTTCTCGGCATATGCCCCTTCCTCGGTGTATCTAAAAAGTTTAATCAGGCAAGTGGCATGGGCGTTGCGGTTATTTTCGTTATGCTCTGCGCGACCGCCGTCACCTGGCCGATACAGAGCCTTGTGCTCGACCCTCTCGGGCTTGGATATCTTCAGACGATAGTCTTTATTCTCGTAATTGCGGCTCTCGTTCAGTTCGTTGAGATAATTCTAAAGAAATTTATCCCTATGCTCTATAAGTCGCTCGGAGTGTATCTGCCGCTTATAACCACCAACTGCGCGGTGCTCGGCGTCGCAATCAACAATATAAACGACGGCTATAACTTCGTCGAATCTATGTTCTCCTCGCTCGGAGTGGGTATTGGCTTCCTTCTTGCCATGGTGCTCTTTGCGGGCGTGCGCTCGAGAATTGAGAACTGCCCCTCGCCGAAGTCCTTCAGAGGACTTCCCATCACACTCGTCGCAGCGTCTATCGTGTCGCTCGCCTTCTTCGGCTTCTCGGGCGTGATAGGTAATCTGCTCGGCGTGTCGTAAGAAAAGGGAGGGATATTTATGGAAATTTTAGTACCTGCTCTGACACTTTTGGGGGTAGCGCTGCTTTGCGCCGTACTGCTTGTGGTTGCCTCGTCACTCTTCGGTATCAAGGAGGACGAGAGGGTAGCAGCGGTTCGTGACGCCCTTCCGGGAGCAAACTGCGGTGCTTGCGGCTTCTCGGGCTGTGACGGCTATGCAAAGGCTCTTGCCGAGGGCAAGACCGACAACCCCTCGCTCTGCACCCCCGGCGGCGACGGAGTCGCAAAGAGGGTTGCGGCGATAATGGGGCTTACAGCCTCTGACGTCGAGGAGCGCGTTGCGTTCGTTGCCTGCGCCGGACCCGGCCTTGAGGACGATAAAAAGTACGATTACAGAGGTCCTCGCACCTGTGTCGGCGCAAATATGAGCTACGCGGGCGACAGAACCTGCAGCTATGCCTGCCTTGGATACGGCGACTGCGTCAACGTTTGTCCCCGCGGAGCAATAAGGATAGGCGAGCGCGGCGTTGCCGAGATTGACCCGAAAAAGTGCATAGGCTGCGGCCTTTGCGTGAAAATTTGTCCGAAGGGTGTCATCTCGCTTATCGAGGACACCTCGAGGATAGTTGTTAAATGCTCAAATCACGATAAGGGTGCTGCCGTTATGAAGGTTTGTAAGAACGGCTGCATTGCCTGCGGTAAGTGCGAGAGGACCTGTCCTCACGATGCTATTCACGTGATAGACAACCTTGCAACGATAGATTATGACAAGTGCACCTCCTGCGGTGCCTGCCGCGAGGTCTGCCCGACGGGCTGCATACACGCGGGCAACTTCATTTGCGGCTCGCATTTTGAATAAAAAATTTTGAAAAAGAAAGGGTAATGGATATGACAAGCACCGACGGCGGCAAAAGAAAAACGCTCTATGCCGACCTTATTCTCGTCGTGCTGCTCGCCTCCATCGCCCTTTCTGCTTTTATCTTTACCGAGTGCACGCGCGGCGCAGGTGAGCGCGTTGTAGTTACAGTCGAGGGGGAGCGTGTTGCGGAATTCGCACTTTCTGAGAGTGGAGAGTACTCGCTTAACGGCGGCACGAATCTCCTCGTTATAGAGGACGGCGCGGCTTACATTAAGGAAGCGAGCTGCCCTGACAAGACCTGTGTCACCATCGGCGGAAAAATCTCTCGGGCGGGAGAAAAAATAATCTGTCTGCCCAACCGACTTGTCGTTGAGGTCGAGGGCGGCGAGGAAATTCTCGTCAGTCTGGGGGTAATGCCGTGCAGATGAAAAGCAAAACGAGAAAGCTTGCAACGCTCGCTATGCTGGTGTCGGTTGCAATGATACTTTCCTATATTGAGTCTCTTATACCGCCACTTGTTGCGGTGCCGGGTGTAAAAATAGGTCTTGCCAATATAGCAACGGTCTTTGCCCTTTACACCCTCGGCGCGCGAGGTGCTGTTTGTGTGTCGCTTGTGAGAGTGGCGCTGTCGGCGCTTCTTTTCGGAAACGCGGCGTCATTTATTTTCAGTCTTTCGGGCGCGATACTCAGCCTTGCGGTAATGATTATTTTAACACGGGTGCGCCTTTTTTCCTTTGTCGGTGTCAGCGTTGCGGGCGGCGTGTGTCATAACGCGGGGCAAATTCTTGCCGCCATTTTCGTTATGGAAAACTCGGCGATTCTCTCCTATCTTGCACCTCTCACGCTCTCGGGCACTCTTGCGGGAGTTGCCGTTGGCGCTGTCGTCGGTGTGCTCGTTGCACGCCTTTCAAAGCACGTCAAAAAGGACTAAGCCTCGGGCTTGCCGAGGCTTAGTCCTTTTTCGACAAGGCTGCGACCATATTCTATTTGACAAAAGCCAATACCTGTGATAAAATATAAATCGGTCAAGTCTTAATAACCGCAGGCAGGTCCTGCGATGAAAGGAGGGAGCTTTTATGAAGCTTAATTACAAAAGAACTATTTTCGTCGGATTCGCGTTTTTCTTAATAAGCGCGTTCTGGCAGGCGTACGACGCCATAGTTCCTCTCATTTTAACTAACCATTTCGGACTTTCTCAGGACTGGTCGGGCGCTGTCATGTCGCTTGACAACATTCTTGCCGTGTTTATGCTGCCGCTTTTCGGCTCGCTCTCGGACAAGTCAAAATCAAAGTATGGCAGAAGAACTCCGTTTGTATTCCTTGGAACGGTTGCGGCGGTCACGTGCTTTATTATTCTAACCTTTGTTGACAATTTTCAGCTGGCAAGGCTTTCCGCAGAGGGCGTTGTCGGCGGTGAGGACGCGATAGCAGGCGCACTCAAGCTTACCCTCGCAAATCCGTGGCCGCTTATTTCCTTCCTTGGTGTGCTCCTTCTTGTGCTTATCGCTATGGCGACCTTCCGTTCGCCCGCCGTAGCTCTTATGCCCGACGTCACGATAAAGCCCCTGCGTTCGAAGGGCAACGCCATAATCAATCTTATGGGAGCTGCGGGCGGTATTCTCGTTCTTGTTCTCGGTATGATATTTGGCACGTCGAAGAGCAAATATATGAGCTACACCGGGTACGTTGTAGGAGTTTGCGCTATTATGGTATGCGGTCTTGTCCTATTTCTTCTGAACGTCAAGGAGCGCAAATGGGCAGAGGAGATGGAAGAGGAAACCGACAGACTCGGTCTGCGGGAAATTCCCGAGGAGAAAACGCCTGTCGAGACTCGTAAGCTCTCGAAGGGTGAGCTTGTATCGCTGCTTCTCATTCTTGCCTCGGTTGCCCTTTGGTATATCGGCTACAACTCGATAACGAGTAAATACTCGTTTTACGCTACTAATATACTACTTGGCTTTGATTTCAACCTCACTCTCATAGTAGCGCAGGCGGCGGCAATTATTTCTTACATTCCCGTCGGTATCGTTGCGTCGAAAATCGGTAGAAAAAAGACTATTCTCGCGGGTATTGTAATGCTCGCCTCAGCTTTTCTTGGCGGCCATTTCGTAACACCCGAGACTCCCGAGCTTATAATGTACCCGATATTCATTCTCGCCGGAATGGGCTGGGCAACGATAAATGTCAATTCCTTCCCGATGGTAGTGGAGCTTGCTCGCGGTGGAGACGTTGGAAAATATACGGGATACTATTACACTGCTTCTATGGCGGCGCAGATTGCAGCTCCTATCGTTTCGGGCATCCTTTATGAGCAGCTCGGAATGAGAAACGTATTCTTCATTTTCGGCACGGTGTTCGTTGCGGCGTCCTTTGTGACTATGTTCTTCGTGAGACACGGCGACGCAAAGCCCGTGGCACAGGGTGCGCTTGAGAGCCTCGGCGCGTCGGACGATTAAAGAGGTTGTGATATGCCTATACCGCTTATAATTACGCTTTCCGTTTTGGGAGGCGCGCTTCTCCTTTTTTTGCTCCTTTTCCTTGTGCTCATAGCGCCGGGCAAAAAAGTGGATATTGAAAAATACAAAAAGATAAAATTCGCCCACCGAGGACTCCATAACGCCGAGCGCGCCGAGAACTCTATGTCCGCCTTTCGCGCAGCCGTTGAGGCAGGCTTTGGCATAGAGCTTGACGTCAGGCTGTCGTCTGACGGCGAGCTTGTCGTGTTTCACGACGACACCCTCACCCGTGTTGCGAAAACTGAGGGCAGGGTAGACGAGTTCACTGCCGACGAGCTTGCGAAAATGAGTCTTTCCGGCACGGGCGAGGGCATACCGCGCTTCTCTGACGTTCTTTCTATGGTTGACGGACGCGTGCCGCTTCTCGTTGAGATAAAGGAGGACGCGGGCAAATACGCAGTTTCCACCGCAACCTCCGAGATAATGAGGAATTACGAAGGACCTTATATTATCGAGTCCTTCAACCCCCTCTCGCTCGGCAATATAAAAAAGCGGCTGCCACGTGTTACGCGCGGCTTCCTCTCTCAGCGCTTTTTTGCCGACCCCGTGTATAGAAAACCGCTGTATTTTTTGCTACAGTGCCTGCTTACCAACAGGCTCTGCTCACCTGCTTTTATAGCCTACAATCACGAGCATTGGCGCTCGCTTCCATTGCGACTCACGCGTAGGCTGTTCGGTGTTGCAACCTTCGCGTGGACCGTGCGCTCTCCCGAGGAGGAGGCGGCAGCGCTCGCTCACGGCTTTGACAGTGTGATTTTCGAAAATTATATTCCCGAAAAATGAGTTAAATACCGCAGAGATGGTACGTCTCTGCGGTATTTAAGCTATGGCGGTTGACAAGGGGTGCGCTCATCTGCTATAATTGTTAACGAAACAAAATGAAACGAGAATTTTTATGAAACTTGAACTTGTGGCAACCTGCCTTTTCGGACTTGAGCGACTCCTCGGCGAGGAGATCGACTCTCTTGGATATCAGCGCGTAGAAACCATTGACGGACGCGTAACCTTTATCGGCGACGAGCGCGCCGTTTACCGCGCAAATCTGCATTTACGCTTTGCCGAGCGTGTTTTTATAAAGCTCGGTTCATTTAAAGCCGAAAGCTTTGAGGAGCTTTTTGAGGGCACGAAGGCTCTTGAATGGGAGAATTTTATTGGTGCGGACGATGCCTTTCCCGTAAAGGGACATTCGATAAAGAGCACGCTTTTTTCGGTCCCTGATTGTCAGAGCATTGTAAAGAAAGCAATAGTTCAGCGCCTTTCCTCAAATTACGGTATAAGCTGGTTTAAGGAAGAGGGCGTTAAATATCAGGTTGAATTTTTTATACTTAAAAACATAGCAACGCTTATGATAGATACATCGGGAGTAGCGCTTCACAAGCGCGGATACAGAATCGAGGCGGGAGCCGCTCCCTTGCGTGAGACTCTTGCGGCGGCGGTAGCCGCTACCTCGCGTCCGCGAGAGGACGTCCTCTTGTGGGACCCATTTTGCGGCTCGGGAACTATTGTTATCGAGGCGGCGTTGATGATGACTAACTGCGCCCCCGGAATTGCGCGTCATTTCGCTTGCGAGGATTTTGCTCTTCTTTCCGATAAGAGTATTATCAAGGAAGAGAAGGAGCGTGCTTACGCTATGATAAATTACGACAGTGAGTTTGAGGCGTATGGCTCTGACGTTGACGAGGACGTGCTTGAAATTGCAAGGCAGAACGCCGAGCGCGCGGGCGTTGACGATAGAATCAAGTTTTTCAAGGCGGACGCTCGAAAGATAGAAAAGCTCGACCGCAGGGGCACTATCGTTTGCAATCCGCCGTACGGTGAGCGTCTTATGACGCAAAAAGAGGTCGAGCGCCTTTACAAGGATATGGGAGAGGCATTCTCCAAGCTCTCACCGTGGCAGATATACGTGCTCACTTCGGCAGAGGACTTTCAGCGCCTTTACGGCAGACGCGCCGACAAGGTGCGAAAGCTCTATAACGGAATGATCCCTTGCTCGCTATATCAGTATTTTAAGAATAAGTAAAAAATAAATATGGCTCCGTCATTTAGTGCTTATGCAGCGAATGACGGAGCATTTTTTGCATTTTTTCAAAAAATATTGTATTTTTTAAAAAAATTATTACACAAGTTCGAAAAAAATGGTACTATATAAGTAGAGGGGGAAACAAAGCTTTTCCGTTCACTCCATAAAAGCTATGGCAAACCGAATCATAAAAGAATTGACAGTTTATTAAATCAACGAAAGAAATTTAAAATTATGAAAAAAACAATATATTCAGGATTAACATTCGTCATAATCGTTAGCTTATTAACCCTATTATTTACATC
>JAZOSP010000004.1:0-11797 GCA_045657165.1 Eubacteriales bacterium | reverse complement strand
CACCGTTGGAGGTTGCGGGACCGTCTGCAATAACCTGTCCCTTCTCTACTCTCTCTCCTACGCTAACGATAGGCTTCTGGTTTACACAAGTGCTCTGGTTGGATCTCTTGAACTTGATAAGCTCGTATCTGTCCTTAAGACCGTCGTCATTCTTTATAACGATATGCGCGGAGTCAACTCTTTCAACTGTACCGCTGTTCTTGGCAACCACAACTACGCCGGAGTCAACGGCTGCCTTATATTCCATACCTGTACCGACGATAGGAGAGTCGGTTGTGGGAAGCGGAACTGCCTGCTTCTGCATGTTTGAACCCATGAGCGCACGGGAGTTGTCGTCGTTCTCAAGGAAGGGGATCATTGCGGTAGCAACAGAAACCACCATCTTGGGAGAAACGTCCATATAATCTACATCAGCAGCGTCGATCTCAATGATCTCGGAGCGGTCACGTGCTGTAACCTTCTTATTAACGAAGCACATATTCTCATCAAGAGCCTCGTTAGCCTGAACTACAACGTAATCGTCCTCAACGTCAGCTGTCATGTAGGTGATCTCATCTGTAACGCGGTGTACTACGGTACCGTCCTCGAGAGTTTCGTGAACGACCTTTCTGTAGGGAGCCTCGATGAATCCGTAGCCGCAGATCTTAGCGTATGTGGAAAGGTAGGAGATAAGACCGATGTTAGGTCCTTCAGGCGTCTCGATAGGACACATACGACCGTAATGGGTGTAGTGAACGTCACGAACGTCGAAGGATGCACGGTCTCTGGAAAGACCGCCGGGACCAAGTGCCGAAAGACGGCGCTTGTGAGTAAGCTCTGCCAAGGGGTTGTTCTGGTCCATGAACTGCGAGAGGGGCGACGAGCCGAAGAACTCGCGGATTGCCGTCGCTACGGGGCGGGTGTTGATAAGCGCCTCGGGGCGAAGGTCATCGGTATCGTGAGTGGACATTCTCTCCTTGATGTTCTTGTCCATTCTCGACATACCGATTCTCATCTGGTTTTGAAGAAGCTCGCCTACGCAGCGAAGACGTCTGTTACCGAGATGGTCGATATCGTCGGTGCTGCCAATACCATGAGTAAGGCAGAACAGGTAGTTAATGGAGGCGAAGATATCCTCCTTGGTAACGTGCTTGGGAGAAAGAAACGATATCTTGTCCTTTGCACTCTTTTTGATGAATTCAACCCTGGCATCACCGACAAGCCCCTCGTCGTCAGCCTCGCGGATAATCTCGGAAAGAGCCGAGAATCTAACCTTCTCACCGGGCTTTACGCCGCAGTCGGAAAGGTCATAGCCGAGAACGAGCTCGGGGCGAACGGTGTTATTACCGAACACCTTAACCTCTCTGCCGGTCTCAAGTCTCACGACAACCTCGTTGACAAGGCTGTCCTCGATAGCCATCGCAAGCTCACGGGTAATAGCCGCACCCTCCTCGGCAACGATTTCGCCGGTGAGAGGATTAACTACCGTAGAAGCGAGGGTCTTGCCCTCGATTCTCGCCGCAAGCGCGACCTTCTTGTTGTATTTGTATCTTCCGACGGGAGCAAGGTCGTACCTTTTCGGGTCGAAGAACATATTGTTAATGAGTATCTCGGCGCTCTCTACGTGGGGCGGCTCGCCGGGACGGAGCTTCTTGTAAATCTCCTTGAGAGCCTCCTCGCGGTACGAGGTCTGATTCTCTGCTGCAAGCGCGGCGCACTCGTCCTTCGCCATGGTTGCAAGAAGCATTTCCTCACCGCCGAACATATCGCTGATTGCCTCATCGGAATCCTCGCCAACGGGGCAAAGAGCGCGAATAAGCACGCTAATCGGAATTTTGCGGTTCTTATCTATCTTGACGTAGAAAATGCCTGCAGAGTCGGTCTCGTACTCGAGCCACGCACCTCTGTAAGGAATGACCGTCGCTGTGAAATTGTGCTTACCCTGCTTATCCACCTCATCGCCGTAATACATACCGGGCGAACGGACCAGCTGGGATACGATGACTCTCTCCGCACCGTTGATAACGAAGGTGCCGTTATCGGTCATAAGCGGAAAATCACCAAGGAATATCTGCGCGGTTTTAAGCTCACCCGTCGCCTTATTGACAAGACGGACGCCGACCTTCATGTGTGCATCGTAGGTAACCGACCTGTCCTTGCACTCCTCGACGGGATATCTCGGGGTGGGGTCAATGGTGTAGTCGGTGAACTCGATGGAAAGATTACCGGTGTAATCCACTATCGGTGACACGTCGCGAAGAACCTCGTTAAGTCCCTCGCGGAGGAACCACTCGTACGAGTCCTTCTGCACCTCAATAAGGTTTGGCATTTCTGTTGCTGCTTCAATCTTGGAAAAGCTCATTCTGACGTTGGTGCCAAGCTTTTTGGGTTTAAGCATCATAAATAGAATCACTCCATTCCTGAAATTTTACTGGGTCATATCGCATTGCCATTTTATCCATTTGGTCAAAAATAGCAAATTTTCCACGGGTTTTTTATGCAAAATCAACAGGGCTACCCTGAAAAAAGGGCAAAAATCCCCCATAGAGCACGCGAGTATAATGCATTAAAATATTATATCACAAACTTTTTGTTTGTCAAGTGCTTTTTTGAAATTTCTGAAAAATTTTTCCTTTTCGGGATTTGATTTATTTCGGGGCAGAACGGCAAAAAAAGAGTGCAGAAGGAGCGTTTTGCCCCATCTGCACTATATATTAATGTAGCCTGTAATGGCAAGAGGCGCCCGTATCAAGCCTCGCTCTCCATAATTTTGATTCCGCGCAAAAGTCTTTGCATACCGTCAGTCACGTTGGCTCTTCTGGTAGCCACGTTCAGTCTTATAAAGTGCTCGCCGCCCCTGCCGTATTCGACACCGTCGGAAACGTAGAGTCCTGTCAGAGTGCGGAGGCGCTTAGCAAACTCCTCGGAGTTGTCGGTATAAGCCGACACGTCTATCCAAAGAAGATAGGTAGCGTCGGAATCAACGACGGAAAGGCGCGGCATTTTTTCCGCCACGAACCGCCGCACGTACTGCTTGTTTTCGTAAATGTACTCACGAACAGCGTCGAGCCATTCTCCACCGTTGCGGTATGCGGCAATGCTTGCACACATAGCAAATGCGCCCGGCTCGCCGACCTCGTCGGTGTTTATGCCTCTCCAGACCTTATGGCGAAGATGCTGATTCGGAACGATAACCGCCGAGCACTGAAGCCCTGCAAGATTGAAAGCCTTGGATGCTGACACGCAGGTGATAGAAATATCGCGGCAAGTGTCACTCACGGAGGCAAAAGGAGTATAAGAATCGACGCACGGGTCGGTCAGCGAGCAGTGTATCTCATCTGATATCACGGTCACCCCGTGCTTTTTACAAAGCTCACCCACGCGAGAAAGCTCGTCGCGAGTCCATATTCTGCCCACGGGGTTGTGGGGATTACACAGTATCATGAGAGTGGTCTGCGGATCTGCGAGCTTGTGCTCGAGGTCCTCGAAATCCATACGGTATTTTCCGTTCTCGTAAACGAGGTCACTCGACAGTATCACTCTGCCGTTATTGTAAATGGAATTGTAGAAAATATTGTACACGGGTGACTGTATCAGCACCTTTTCGGCGGGTGTAGTAAGCTTTCTTACCGCCGAGGATATCGTCGCAACGACGCCCGTGGAAAAAATCATATGCGCGGGGTCGGGACGCCAACCATGGCGCTCCCACCAGAAATCCGATATCGCCTCGAAATATTCGTCAGGGGTGTAGGAATAGCCGAACACACCGTGCTCTGCCCTCTTAATAATGGCATTTTTGACACACGGGGCGGTCTCAAAGTCCATATCGGCAACCCACATTGGAAGCTCGTTTTCGCCGACGTCCCACTTGTACGAGTAGCTCCCTCGCCTGTTTACCGCCTTGTCAAAATCGTAGCACACCTTCATCGGAAGCTCCTTCTCTTAAAATTATTCTTCAGTAACAATCTCGGTCATCTCGGGGTCTATTCTCGTAGGCTCCATTATAAGCTCTCCTATTTTCGGTGCGACTATCTTGCCGGAGCGCGGATTCTTTACGCTGTCAATGGGAGAGAGTGAGGTAACGTGTGCGTCGGAATACTCAAATGCCAGATCCGTGTTGAGAAATTTACAGTTCTCCATTGTTATATTTTCCATATAACACATGCCTTGATTCGAGTCCACTGTGCAGTTTACAAAGGTGACGTTTCGCGAGTTCCAGCCAAGATATTCGCCTATTATCACCGAGTCGTAAACAGTCACGTTCTCAGCGTTCCAGAAGGCGTCCTTCGAGAGCATTTTAGCGCCTCTGATCTCGAGGTTTTTAGCTCCGTCGAAAGCATAGTTGCCCACAAGCTCGAAATCTCGCACTCTCACGTTCTCAGAGTTCATAGCGAAATAGTCCCCGCTTGCCGTCACCGATTCAAGCGAGACGTCGCGGCAGTTCCAAAGCGTTTCCTGCGCCCTCGGCAGCCTACAATTTTTAAGACTTATTCCACTCGAGCGACGGAAGGTTTTCGGTGCTTCAATCACCGAATTGCAGATACTGATATTGCGCGTATACCATATGCCCGAGCGCGCCGTCTCGAGAATCGCGACGTTCTCACAGGCAACGTTTTCACAGTACCAAAGTGGGTATTTCCATTTGAATATGCAGCCGAGAAGGGTTATATCACGGCTTTCCTTGAGTGGCGACTCTCCGTCGGCAAAGGTTGAATCCTTTATGACGAGTCCGTCCGAGGCGAAGAGTGCACGCTCGCCTGTAAACAAACCGTATTCAAGCATTTTATTATTCATATCCGGCCTCCGAGGGTTAAGATGTAATAAAAAATCATCCACACGATGACATTATCGATTAACGCTTGTGCAGTTCGGTGCTCAGAAGTCGCCAAAAAAAGTTAACTAAAGTTCGCAAAAGCGGCGTTTTCGCTGCAAAATTCCAAATACTGCTACTGCTGTTTTTGTCAAAAGTCAAATAATTGTCGCCGAAGCAATTGGCTCACAGCGCTGCCCCGCAACTATGTAATGCGCAGCAAGTCTGATTCCCGCGCTCGAGAGAGTCCCCATCATCTTAGTCGTGAATCTTACGTCCTCGCGAGATGGCTCGGTATTACCGAACGGGTGATTATGCACGAGAATAACGCTTGAGGCGCGCGCCCTTGTCGCCGCCTCGAGAATCCTTCTCGGTACAACGTCAGAGGCATTTACAGTACCCTCGCCGACAAGGCGGCAATCTATCGCCCGTCCGTTTCCGTCAATAAGCATAGCATAAACCATCTCGACACACGTGCCGAGGAAGAGCGCCTTGAAATAGTGCCTGTATTCCTCGTAATCGTGATACTTACCAAACGCGAAGCCGTCGGTAACTCTGCGCGACGTCAGATACGCCATAAGCTTATAAAACACCGCGGCGCTTTCACCTACACTGTCAACGAGAATCTGCGCGTCAGCCGATATCGTGCTTTCAATAGACAAGTACCGCTTAAGTATTTCCTCAGCCCCCTTAATCGAACGCTTTCCGAGCGCAAACTCCGAGAGCGAGAGAAAATATCCCGACAAAAATCCGTCGTAATCCTCGGGATAAATTGCCGTATCAAGTATGTTTTCGTCGGAATAGTCATATTGGGTTACCGAGGACACCTTATCAATGGCACGGCACTGACCGTCGATAAACCTCGAGAGCTCATCGGTATATCTGTCGATTCTGCGGGGCAATACGCCCATAAAGCCTATATAGCTGTTTCCCGAAACAATAAAGTGCTCGACGTGTATAATTCCCGCGGCCTCGAGGGCAGACGTAATCATATCGTTCGTTGCCTTGTCCCCCTCCGAGGGATAAAGCGGTCCGTGCGGATGGGTGTGCGCCGTGACGGCAACCGAAGCTCCGTGGCGCAGGGCTGCGGTAATAAACGGCATGCTCCTCACACCGGCCATGGAATAATCCTGCTTGTAAAGGCGCTCGGTCGCGAGAAGCTTCATGCCGTTATCGAGCAGCATAACTGCCACCTCGGGTGTATTTGACTCGCCGAAGAATTTGACGAGGTATTCGCCAACCCTTGAGTACTCGCTGAAGATTGCATCCCTGCTCGGAGCAGGCTCAGAGCCTATTATCCAAGATAGCTCTCCCACACGCGATATAAGCTCTGCCGTTTTAGGTCCTACACCGGGCACGGCGACAAGCTCCGAGCGCTTTGCCCTCATAACTCCGTCGAGAGAACCGAAGGCAGAAAGCAGCCTTTTTGCTATCGGGTTCGTGTCCTTGTACGGCACGGAATAGTAAAGAAGCATTTCAAGCAGCTCGTACGTGTCGAAAATTCTCGAGCCATGGGCGAGCAACTTTGCCTTCATTCTCTGCCTGTGCCCCTCGTGGATTTTCGAGTTATCCACCGCATCGTTCTCCATTTTGAAGCGCCTCCTTGCTGAAATTATTCTTTCCCGGGTTTTCTATCGACTCTCTCCGCCTTCAAGTCATCGGGAATCTCTACCGCAAAGCCCTGCGGCTTCGTAAGTCGCAGCATATTAATTTTCACGCCTGCCTCCGAGAAGGCGCGCTCGTATTCCGTCATAATATTTCCCACGGCATACTCCGAGGCGTGAAGGTCGCGCGTTACTACGTCGCACGAAAGCCCGAGTGCCTCGATTTCCGAAAGAGAAAAATCAAACAGTCCGACGTTGTCGGTCTTGAAGCAAAGCGTGCCTCCGTCGCGGAGAAGATTCATGTAAACCGAAAGATATCTGCGGTGAGTGAGGCGGCGCTTTGCGTAGCCCTTTTTCGACCACGGGTCGGAGAAATTAAGGAAAATCGAAGATACGCTCCCCGAGGCAAAAATGCGCGTAAGGTTGTCCGCGGAATCTACCGTGAAGCGAAGATTTGAAAGCTCCGTTTCCATCGCGCCCTCTGCGGCAAGCACCACGCAGTCGGTAACCCTCTCCATAGCGAAATAGGCGACGTCTGGGTGTCTCTCAGCCATACCTCTTGCAAAGCCACCCTTCCCTGCGCCAACCTCCAGATATACGGGCGCGCCGGGCATATTCATAGCGGTTGCGGGGTCGGTAAGAGGTGCCCCCTCGTGAACGTACAAAAATCTCTCGCAACGGGCAAGACGCTCCGCCCCGTGCTTCTTTTTTCTCATTCTCATAGTCTTACCTCGCGTTAGTCCTCGTTCTTACTGAACTCGGCAAGCTTAAGTCCCGGGTTGTCCTCGAGTACCCAGCGGATAGTCCATTCGCTCGTGAAGATAAGCAGGTCACGGCCTCTGAAGTCCTTAACCCATTTCGTGTCGTGCGAGAGCTTCAGAGTTTTCGGGTCGAGGTCCTCGTTTTCTATCCATCTTACTTGGCTGTAATTCATATTTGTGCGGCGAAGGTCGCAGCCGTACTCATTTTTGAGCCTGTACTCAAGCACCTCGAACTGAAGCACACCGACAACACCGACGATAACGCGCTCAAGGCCCGAGTTTGGCTCAAAGAATATCTGTATCGCACCCTCTTGTGCTATCTGGTTCATTCCCTTGGCAAACTGCTTACGCTTCATAGAGTCAACCTGCTCAACGAGCGCAAAATGCTCGGGCGCGAAGGTAGGAATACCCTCAAATTTTGTCTTTTTGCCCTTTTCGCATACCGTATCACCGATAGAGAAAATTCCCGGGTCAAATACGCCGATAATATCACCTGCGTACGCCTCGTCGATGACCTCACGCTCAGACGCCATCATCTGCTGCGGCTGCGAGAGCTTAAAGGACTTCGCACCCTGAACGTGATAATATTCCTTGCCGCGCTCGAATTTGCCCGAGCATATACGCATAAAGGCAATTCTGTCGCGGTGCGCCTTATTCATGTTCGCCTGAATCTTGAAAACGAAGGCGGTAAAGCTCTCGTCAAACGGGTCAATCAGCTCATTTTCCGCAACACGGGGTAGGGGCGAGGTAGTCATCCTGAGGAAATGCTCGAGGAAGGGCTCAATGCCGAAGTTGTTTAGTGCCGAGCCGAAGAAGACGGGCGATAGCTTGCCGTGTCTTACAGCCTCAAGGTCAAAATCAAAGGAAGCTCCGTCGAGCAGCTCAACCTGCTCGACAAGCTCGCACCTCTGTCTCTCGCCAATGAGCTCGTCGAGCTTTGCAGTGTCGGTTATATCGCAGTCGATACCGTGTATTTTGTCGCGTCCTCTGTGCGAGTCGCCAAAGGAGAGTATCGAGTGCCCCTCCCTGTCGTAAACGCCCTTAAAGCTCTGACCGCAGCCTATCGGCCAATTCATAGGATAAGTGCCTATGCCGAACTCGTGCTCAAGCTCGTCAAGCAGGTCAAAGGGGTCGCGCGCCTCGCGGTCCATCTTGTTGATAAAGGTGAAAATCGGTATGTCGCGCATAGCGCATACCTTAAAGAGCTTTCTCGTCTGCGGCTCAATACCCTTTGCCGCGTCGATAACCATGACCGCAGAGTCCGCCGCCATAAGCGTGCGGTAGGTGTCCTCCGAGAAATCCTGGTGTCCCGGGGTGTCAAGAATATTGATACAATAACCGTCGTATTCAAACTGGAGTACCGACGAGGTGATAGAGATACCTCTCTGCTTTTCAAGGTCCATCCAGTCGGAAACGGCGTGCTTGTCGTTTTGCTTACCCTTGACAGAGCCGGCAGACTGAATGGCACCGCCATAAAGGAGAAATTTCTCCGTCAAGGTGGTTTTACCCGCGTCGGGGTGCGATATTATCGCAAAGGTTCTGCGTCTTTTTATTTCGGATACGTAATCAGCCATTATCTCCTCTTTCTATCTGCCATTTTTGTAGTCGAAGCCCCTCAAAAAGGCATAATACCCTATTATAATTATTAACCGTAATATTTTAGCATAAAAAGAAATATTTGTCAATACGCGCGAGAAAATCTTTTACGCAGCTCAAAAAGTCATACCCGTGCGACGATTTGCTTGTAATTTCGCCGCACGGGTATAGATTTTGTAAATATATTCACAAACTTAAAATCCGCTTATTGGTAGCTCCTCGTTGTCCTCGCCCTTCGTTATGCGGCGAATCTCAACGTAGTAGGACATATTTTCGTTAACCGTAACGAGAACTCGGTCGCCAACCCTGTGCCCCATAATTGCCGAGCCGAGGGGCGACTCCTTGCTGACAAAGCCGAGGAGCGCATTCTGCCGCAGAGTCGTCACTATTTCTATTTCCTTTTCCGCACCCATGCGCTCGTTATATATAAGAACGCGGTCAAAAAGCCCGACCTCGTCGTCAGCCTTTTCGATTTCTATAACGCGCGCCGTCCGAATCATATTCTCAAGGTAGCGGATACGGCTCTCATTCTTTCGCTTTGCGCGCTTTGCTTCCTTGTATTCTGCATTTTCGGAGAGGTCACCGAACTCGCGAGTCCTCTTAAGCTCCGCGCCAAGCTCGGGCGCGAGCTTCGTTTTGCGGTACTCGATTTCCTCCTCCATTTTCTTTATGTCAACCTTGGTAAGCTCGTCGTACATATCCTTCTCCAAAAGGCACCGCCACGGCTATCCGCGGCGGTGCTCATTTTTATGTTTTGTGTGATTATTTGTTAAGGCTATTGAGAATCTCAAGCGTGTCGCGTGCTATCACAAGCTCCTCGTTAGTGGGAATAACGTAAACGTTTATTGACGAATCGGGGGTAGAAATGAGAGTTTCCTCACCGCGAATCTTGTTCTTCTCCTCGTCAATCTTGACACCCATAAATGCGAGATTCTTGCAAAGCTCAGTTCTGTATTTACCTGCGTTCTCACCGATACCGCCGGTGAAAACGATAGCGTCAGCGCCGCCGAGCGCCGCGATATAGCCGCCAACGTGCTTTGCAATCTGATGAGAGTACATCTTCTCGGTGAGAATTGCGCGCTCGTCACCTGCCTCGGCAAGCTTGCCTATCTCCTGGTTGTCGCTGGTCTTGCCGGACACGCCGAGCATACCCGACTTCTTGTTCATCATCTTGTCAATGTCATCTGCAGTTGTTAGCTCGCCCTTGCGCATAAGATAAGGAATGATAGCGGGGTCAATGTTGCCACATCTCGTACCCATCATAATGCCCTCAAGAGGAGTAACGCCCATCGAGGTATCGTAGCACTTACCGTTCTTGATAGCGGCAAAGGAAGCACCGTTGCCAAGGTGGCAGGTTACTATGTTACACTCGTCAGCCGGCTTGCCGAGAAGGGCGGCAGCTCTTGCGCTCACGTATCTGTGCGAGGTGCCGTGGAAGCCGTAGCGGCGAATCTTATATTTTTCGTAATACTCGTAAGGAAGCGCGTACATATAAGTGTGCTCGGGCATGGTCTGATGGAAGCCCGTATCGAACACCGCAACCTGCGGAACCTTCATTATCTTCTCACATTCCTCAATGCCCTTGAGATTTGCGGGGTTATGCAGGGGTGCAAGGTCTGCACATTCGCTGATAATCTTCTTAACCTCGTCGGTAACGAGCACCGACTTTGAAAATTCCTCACCGCCGTGAACGACTCTGTGACCGACAGCGCCTATCTCGTCTACCGATTTAATTACGCCGAGCTTCTCGTCAACGAGAGTGTCAAGCACGAGTGCAAACGCCTCGGCATGAGTGGGCATGCTGACCGCCGCCTTGTAATCCTCTCTGCCGGGAACCTTGAATTTGAAGCCCGACTTGCCTCCGATTTCTTCACAAATACCCTTTGCAATTACTGCCTCGTTGTCCATGTCTATTAGCTGGAACTTAAGCGAGGAGCTGCCTGCGTTGATGACCAAAATCTTCATTTTTCTATCCTTCCAAATATATAAAATTAATAAACAACAATGTCAGAACGGGAAGCCTAAGATTCCCTTGAATACAAGAATATAAAGAAGCACCACAATCAAGCCGAGGAGCGCACCGCATACAACCTGAAGAGGAGTGTGTCCGACGAGCACCTTGAGCTTATCAGTTTTTATTTCCTCGTCCTTTTCAACGACGTACTCGTTGATGATTTCGACCATTTTAATAATGGATACCGCCTGCTTTCCCGTCTCGCGACGCACGCCGAGCGCGTCGTGCATTACAATAACGGCAAGTATTGCCGTTATAGCGAAATAAACGCTACCGAAGCCCTGCGAGAAGCCGCACATGAATGCAAGCGAGGTGACGGTCGCGGAGTGACCGCTCGGCATACCTCCGTCTCCCCATAGCCTTTCTGCCGACCATTCCTTGTGAACGACTCCGTTGATAAGAGCCTTGAGTAGCTGGGCTATAAACCACGCAAACGCGGGGACGAGCAAAATCTCGTTAGTAAACATTAGCTGAAGCTGCTTAAGAAATTCCATACGTACGTCCTTTCGCTCTTCTTACTGTATTATTTTACCACCTTTAGAAAAATATTTCAAGTCTTTTTAATATATTTTAATTTTTCGTAGAAGCAGTGGCAAAAAAACGGCCATGATATATAATGTAACTGTACTCCGACAGACATTTATTTTAGTTAATAATTTTTTAAGATATATTGCTTTTTCGTTTGATTTATGTTAAAATAATAGTACGCTTACATAAAAAAGCAAAGGAGAAATTTTATGGCAAAGAAAACCTCACTCACCAAAACCTACGATGAGCTTCCCCTCCTCTTGAGAATTATCATTCAGATAGTCGGCGGAGTTGTAGTAGGCGGTATCTACCGTATCGTGCGTTACTTTGAAACAAGCAACATTGTAACCCTCGTGGTAGGTCTTCTCGTCACCTTCACCGGTATCGGCAACGTTATCGCTTGGATAGTTGACCTTGTGACGCTTATTATCAGTGGCAAATACACAGTGCTCGTTGATTAATCAAGCAGTAAAACGCCGATTTTGAAGTCGGATCGTAGCCATGT
>JAZOSP010000003.1:0-1150 GCA_045657165.1 Eubacteriales bacterium | reverse complement strand
TAATTTTGAAAGAGAGAAAGGTGACTACAGCAAAGTGGACACACCTGTTCCCATGCCGAACACAGAAGTTAAGCACTTTAGCGCTGACGATAGTTCTAACGAGCGAAAATAGGACGTTGCCTTCTCCTTTCTATAATTTATTAAATTACTTTATAAAACTGAATATTTGTGGTATAATATAAAAAACGGAGGATTAGCTCAGTTGGGAGAGCATCTGCCTTACAAGCAGAGGGTCGGCGGTTCGAGCCCGTCATCCTCCACCATTATGCCGACTTAGCTCAATCGGTAGAGCAACTGACTTGTAATCAGTAGGTTGTGGGTTCAATTCCTATAGTCGGCACCATTTTATATGTCCTCGTAGCTCAGTCGGTAGAGCAACTGACTTTTAATCAGTGGGTCGGACGTTCGAGTCGTCTCGGGGACACCATCTAAAAAACGCACACACAATATGCCTGAGTGGCGGAACAGGTAGACGCGCAGGACTTAAAATCCTGTGGTAGCAATACCGTGCCGGTTCGATTCCGGCCTTAGGCACCAATTCATTGTGGGTCCATAGCTCAGCTGGGAGAGCGCCTGTTTTGCACGCAGGAGGCCGTGGGTTCGAGCCCCATTGGATCCACCATTTTTTGTATAAAAACGTAAGACGGCGGTGTAGCTTAGTTGGCTATAGCGCTCGGTTCATACCCGAGAGGTCGGGGGTTCAAGTCCCTCCGCCGCTACCATTTTTGAATTATGAGGACCCGTAGCTCAGTTGGTTAGAGCTCCCGGCTCATAACCGGTTGGTCACAGGTTCGAGTCCTGTTGGGTCCACCAGAAATTTTTATTAAACGGAGAAATACCCAAGTCTGGCTGAAGGGATCGGTCTTGAAAACCGACAGGGTGTAACAGCCGCGCGGGTTCGAATCCCTCTTTCTCCGCCATTTTCTATCGCGGGGTAGAGCAGTTGGTAGCTCACCGGGCTCATAACCCGGAGGTCGTAGGTTCAAGTCCTTCTCCCGCAACCAATAAAGGTCCCATGGTGTAGTGGTTAACATGCCAGTCTGTCACACTGGAGATCGCGAGTTCAAGTCTCGTTGGGACCGCCATTTAAATAAGGCTCGGTAGCTCAGTTGGTAGAGCAATGGACTGAAAATCCATGTGTCGCTGGTTC
>JAZOSP010000002.1:0-7938 GCA_045657165.1 Eubacteriales bacterium | reverse complement strand
GGCGCAATACATCACTGTGCGTAGCACTACATCACTTGCCCGCAAGGGCAAACATCACTCTTTACAAACGACCAATTTCATGGTATAATATATTCAGAAAGTGAGATGCTACTATCGGTATTTCTATTTGTTCGTTATATTCATTAAATATTGACAGTGGAAGGTGACTGTGTAGTTATTAAAAAAGGCGGCAAGCTACGTTACATAGCTTGCCGCCAAGTCTTTTCAAATCAGTCCGTTGTCCAAGGCGTTGGAATGCCGTCTACATAATGCCAGTAGGACTCGGCACCGTTTAACGTCTCTTCTGCATTTTCCGTGTAGTAATACCAATTTGCAGAATTCAAAGGTTCATTATTTGAGCCTATCGAAATAGACTTTTCTGCTATTGTTCCCTCAAAAAATAAAGTTTTCAACTTCGTACAGTTATTGAAAGCATAGTAATCTATTGTAGTAACACTTTTTGGTATCACAATACTAGTCAATGATGTACACCAAGAAAACGTGTAACTTTTAATAATTTCAACTCCGCTCGGTATTTTTATTGTTTCAAGGCTATTACAGCTACTAAATGCGTTCTCACCTATATTCTTCAGCTCGCTATTGGGTTCAAAATACACATCGGTTAAGTTAGTGCAGCTCATAAATACACCGTCTCCTATACTCGTAACGGAAGCGGGAATCGTAATAACCTTCAAATTTGAACAGCTTTCAAATGCATGTCTTTCAATAAGCATAAGCTGACTATTTTCTTCAAATTCGATATTCGTCAAGCTTGAACACCCATAAAATGCATACTCTCTAATGGTATCTACGTTTTTGGGGATACATAAGTAAAGCTTTTGCTACGCAGTGATGTTCGTGCAAAGTTGCTTTGCAACTTTTATGCGCTAAGTAAAGTTAAGTTTACCCACTTTGCCAAAGGCAAAACTTCACTCGCCTAAACGGGCAAACTTAGTTGGGCGACCTGCGATAAAGCAGGTCGCCCAAACGGCTTTTCTTTTTGCTCGCAAGCTGGAATCTGTGCTCCGTAGCAGTTATATATTATTGCGGTAGACGATGGGAGAGAGCCCGGTGCTTTTTTTGAAAAGTCTGCAAAAATAAGTATAGTTCTGTATACCAACCGAGGTAGCGATGTGGTAGATCGGCATAGTAGTTTCTCTCAGCATCTTTTGCGCCTGCTTTATGCGCTGGCGGTTGATGTATTCGGTAACGGTGCAGCCTCGGCTTTCGTGAAAGCTTTTGTAAAGAACGTTTTTTGAAACGTGAAGCGCTTTACAAAGATGAGGAATGCTCAGGTCGCCCGCCAGATTGTTTTTGATATATGTGGTTGCAAAGGAAATGAAATCGTTGTAATCAATCTCAATGGCATTCTCAAAAAGAATATGCGAGAGAAGATTGCTTAAGCTGTCAATGCGTTCATCCGACAAGCTCGGAATATCCTCATAAAACTTTAGGAGTGTTAGAATATTCTCGCCCATCCAGGAAAGCTTTTCACGAATTTCCTCAAGGGTGAAGGATGTGCGGATGGGGCCTGTAATGATATATCCTACGATAACGTCATTTTTGATAATCGGCGTCGCGGCGTCCTTGAGCCCGGCGTGACAAATGTGGGCTTGAAAGGAACGGCTCTCCTTACATTCCTCGAGGATGCTGGTGTCGGAGCATAGGCATTTGTTTGCGCCGAGTGACGTGTTTTGTATAGCGTTGCAGAAGGGCGTTTCATTTTTACAACGGTAAAGCACGTGAAAATTGGCGTCCAAAATTTCAAAATTTATTCCGGTTACCGCGCACAAGTCTTGCATGATACCCTTTAATTTTTCCATATTATAATTGACTAACAAGATAACCACCTCGCAATCGTACCTATATTATATCATATGCCGTACGGTTATGCAAGAAAAAAATTGCGTTTTTAGTGACTTTTTATCCTTTTTCGGAAAAAAGTGCAACAATTAGGGAAAGATGTTCATTGTAAAAAGAGCGACAAAAAGGTATAATTGAAGTGTAAATTTTTATACATAGGAGGAAATTAAAATGCCATTATACGAAGACAAGCATAATGCCGAAAACGTCATTAAGGTTAGTCAGGCAACCAAGGATTCTGCAGTGTTCACTACCGCTAAGGTTGTTAGCTTCATCGCTGCAGAGGTAGCTGCGGCAAAGGTTGTTGCATTCGACGGCTGGTACGGCGTTGATTACAAGGCAATAGTTGATCTTGTTGCAAAGGAAATGGATAAGCGCGGTGTTGCTTGCGAGTTTGTTGATGCAAGCACTCTCTACGTTTCTAAGGAGGCTCTTGCTGAGTACAAGCAGCCCTACATCACCGATGACCCCGGTTTCGGTTACGTTAACGGTGAGGGCGTGATCTCCGACATTCAGGATAAGGATGCAGTTGCTGCCCTCAAGGCAAAGCTTGCAAAGGCAGACAAGGCTACCGTAGTTTACGGTGCAGGTGCTGCTACTCCCGAAATCCGCGACGCATACGCTAAGGTATTCTATTTCGATACCACTATGCAGCGTCTTGAGCTCAAGATGTGGGAGAGCGAGCTTATCCCCTTCGGTTACACCAATCCCCCCGAATGGTACAACTGGAAGGAATATCACTACAATGACTTCTATCTCCTTTGGAGACACAAGAAGTACATGTTTACCCAGATGGACTTCTATCTTGAGGCATATGACCTTGATGATCTTAAGCTTGTTACCAGAGCAGGCTATGATGAGATCGTAGCTACTGCTGTTAAGTATCCTATCAAGCAGGTACAGATCTTCCAGCCCGGTCCTTGGGGTGCTTACCGTCATAAGGACCTTTGGGATATCAAGGGTCTTGAGATTTCCGCTTGGAACAAGATGTCCGGTCCCGAGATGTCCGTAGTTATCGACTTCGGCGCAGAGAAGATGCTTAACTTCCCGCTCATCAACCTTCTTAAGCACAACAAAGAGGTTACCGGTGAGTATATGTCCACCAATTATCCCGACCTCTGGCCTCTTGACATTTGGCTTGACGACGGATATTTCCCTGATAAGCAGCCCGCAGAGCGTATCTCGATGCCTATTCACAACCATCCCTCGAGCCGCTACGTAAAGAGCCACTTCAACGAGCCTCTCGGCAGATATGAGACCTACTACATAGCTGAGGCTTACGAAGGCGCTAACACCTGGATGGGCTTCAAGGAGAACTGCGATCTTGAGGCATTTGAGAACAAGTGCTACGAGTCCAACAACCTTCTTCCCATCGAGGATTGGAAGGAATACATCTGCAACTGGAAGTCCAACGTGGGCGACCTTTACCTGATTCCTCCGGGAACCACTCACGGTCACGGCGGTAACCAGATGGTACTTGAGATGGATACCAGCCCCTCTATTGCCGGAACCGAGTATTCGTTCTTCCAGTACGACTTCGCACGTAATTCGTGGGATGACAACAAGAAGACCATGACCGGTAAGCCCCTCAAGATGCACCTCAACCATGCATTTGACAACGAGCACTGGCGCCGTGAGAACTACGTTAAGGATCACCTTCGCGCAAGAGCTGAGGTTACTACCTGGAACAAGGAATACTGGATGGATAAGTTCTCCAGCCTTCCCGAGATGCCCTTCGATATCGAGAGAATCTACTTCGATAAGCGCGGTGAGTACACCACCTCCGGCGAGCATCTTCAGATCGTGACCCTTACCGTTGGACACAACGTTACCATTCGCTCTAAGGCAAACCCCGAGCTTTCGACCAGCATTGAGCGCTTGCAGTGTGTTGCAATTCCTGCAAACTTCGGAGATTACGAGATTATTTCCGAGGACGGCAGCTTCTGCACCTGTGTAATTTTCTACATGAAATAATAGAAGCTTGTTGGGGGCGCGGATTATCTGCGCCCCCTTTTGCACAAACAAAAGGAAATAACAGGTTATGAAAAATTACCTTTTATATGCCGAGGCATTTGCCTGAAGGTGACGTCTTCGGAGTGGTAATCTCATACCTTCCAAAACAACCTTAACAAAAAATAACAGGGAGAAAATACAGTGAAAAGAAGCGAATTAAATAAACTTATCAAGGAAAACAGAAGCTTCATTGAGAGCCACGGCTTTAAGCTTCCGCCGTTTGCTTATTGGACAGCTGAGCAGTGGAAGAATCGCTCAGACGAGTACGTGGAGATGAAGGACTGTCAGATAGGCTGGGACGTTACCGACTTCGGCAGCGGTGATTTCTACAAGGTAGGTCTGTTTTTGATGACTATCCGTAACGGCTGCTTCGGCAAATATCCGAAGCCCTATGCGGAGAAAATTATGGTCGTTGAAGAGGGTCAGGTAACCCCTATGCACTTCCACTGGAGCAAGATGGAGGACATCATCAATCGCGGCGGCGGAAACCTTATGGTAAAGGTATATAACAGCGTGGATAACGAGCTTGACCGCACCTCTGATGTCACCGTATATTCGGATTCGAGAAAGTACACCGTGCCCGCAGGAACGGTGCTTCGCCTTGAGCCCGGACAGAGCATTACCATGCAGCAGGGGCTTTATCACAGCTTCTGGGGCGAGGAGGGCAAAGGAAAGGTGCTCGTCGGCGAGGTATCGATGTGTAACGACGACGTCAACGACAACTGCTTCTTTGAGCCTACGGGAAGATTTTCCGATATAGAAGAGGACGCACCCGCAGAGTTCCTTCTTACAAACGAATTATAAAATCCCCCGTCGTGCGAAATGAAAGGAGAAAACCTAAATGAAAGCAAATATTGCGGCAGTAGGTCTTGCCTGCCCCTTTGAGGTTGGATATGACAATGCCGAAAATCTCTTGAGTCAAACTGTAGAGACGCTTGTCGGAATGGGTGTGGCTTGCAGCAACGTGGGCGTTGTCATGCACGACCTTGAGACTGTTGAAAAAGCAGCGGCGGCGCTCAAGCAGATGGATGCCGACGTGCTTCTTATCTGTATCGCTACATGGAGCGAGGACCATCATCTTCTCGACCTTCTCTCCTACATAGATAAGCCCGTAATTCTGCGCGCATTCCCCGCGTTTGATACTGGATCGCTGTGCTGTGCACATCAAATCGGCGCGGTATTTACCGACATTGGAAAAGGCTATGAGTTCGTCTACGGAGACCCGGATGATGAAAAGTGTGCAAGAAAGACCAAGCAGATAGCGACCGCCTACTCTCTTGCAAACTGCATGGGCAAGGTGAGAATCGGTGCTATTGGCGGCAGAGTTAAGGGCATGACCGAGATTGCCTACGACGAGTTCTCTATCAAGCAGAAGCTCGGTGCAAGAGTCGTTAACCTTGACGAAAAGGAGATGACCGAGAAGGTTGCGGCAATGACCGACGCTGAGGCAGAGGCACTCCTCAAGGAAAAAGAGGCTATGCTCTCTCCCTGCAAGGTTCTTTCCACAAAGGCAGATATGCTCGAGTCTATGAAGTATTACGGAGCTATGCGCGCTCTTGCTGACGAGTACGCGCTTGAGGCACTCTCCGTAAAGTGCTACACCACCTATATGGGTAAGGTTTGTCTTGGATATTCCATTCTTGCCGAGGAAGGCGTTGTGGCTTCCTGCGAGGGTGACGTGACCAACGCTCTCACTATGAAGCTCCTTTACGAGCTCAGTGAAAAGCCGGTAAACAACACCGACCTTCTTTATCTTGACGAGAAGGCGAATACGATTCTCTTCGCACACTGCGGCTCATCGGGATTTTCGATTGCCGAGGGCGATATTGAGCTTGCACCTGTCAGACTTGCTGAAACCGGCGTATGCAGCCGTTTCCTTATGAAATCCGGCACCGTTACCGCTGTCAACATCTGCGGACACGGAGACGGGTTCCGTATGGCGATTATGAAGGGCGAAGCCATTCCGTGCGGTATGGAGTTCCCCGGCAACCCCGTTAAGATTCGCTTTGACAAGAGCGTTGAGGATATCAACGAAGAGATCATGGCAAACGGCATCGGACATCACTGGATGGTCGGTTACGGTGATTACGTAGAAGAGCTAAAGAATTTCTGCAGAATCAAAGGAATTCGCTGCTACGTCATTTAATTTTGAAAAAACCACTCTCGCCCTGTAGCAATGGGGCAAGAGTGGTTTTTTTGCTACGGGTCTGTGACAAGTTAATATTGTGAAGAGGCTTGATTTATTCACAAAAATATTGTATAATACTCAGAAAAGATTCAGAGAGGAAAACGAATGAAAGTAGCTTTTTTTGATGCCAAGCCTTACGATAAACCGTCGTTTGACAAATACGGCGCGCAGTACGGGCTTGATATAAAATACTTCGAGACCAAGCTTAATGAGGATACCGTGGAGCTGGCATCGGGGTACGATGCGGTCTGCGTATTCGTAAACGACACCGTTAATGCACGCGTAATCGACCGCTTGTGTGAATTTGACATAAAGATAGTGGCGCTTCGTTGCGCCGGCTTCAACAACGTTGATATGAAATATGCCTTCGGGCGTATTCACGTGCTTCGCGTGCCGGCTTATTCGCCGTACGCCGTTGCAGAGCACACGATGGCTATGCTTCTGACCTCTATCCGCCGTATACACAAGGCGTATATACGTACAAGAGATTTCAATTTCAGCCTTGCGGGCATGACCGGATTTGATTTGCACGGAAAGACGGTTGGTGTCATAGGTACCGGACGTATCGGACGCGTTTTTATTGATATTTGCCGCGGCTTTGGAATGAATGTGCTTGCATACGATAAATACCACGCAGAGGGGCTTGACAACGGAGATACTGTAAAATACGTCTCTTTAGATCAGCTTTTCCGCGACAGCGATATCATATCCCTGCACTGCCCTCTGACAGAGGAAACCTACCACGTAATAAACGAGGACACAATCGCAAAATGCAAGCGCGGAGTCGTTATCCTGAATACCTCGCGAGGAGCGCTTGTCGACGCAGAGGCTCTGCTCGCCGGCATAAAGTCGAGAAAGGTAGGTGCGGCGTGCCTCGACGTTTACGAGGAGGAGGCGGATTTCTTCTTTGAGGACTTTTCAGGGCACATCCTTGAGGACGATACGCTTGCGCGCTTAATATCTATGCCAAACGTTATCGTAACCTCACATCAGGCTTTTCTGACAGAGGACGCTCTGTCAAATATCGCCGCGACTACTGCGGAAAATATAGTTGGATTTTCTAAAAACGCTCAGTGCGAAAACGAGGTCTGCTTCCGCGGGGGACACTCAGAGGACTGCAAGAGAGGAAAGTGCTTTTGAGTATCCGACACGTCTGTTCTTCGCCTCAGATTATCAGCCGATATCCGTTTAGATGTACGGTAAAAAGCAGTCCGAGTCGGACTGCTTTTTTCTTTTCTTCTCTTCCCTACTGTATTTTTTTCACTTTTTTACCGAAAAGTATTGCTTTTTCCAACAATGCGTGGTATAGTTAAAGAGTTGACTGCACTGCTATGCAGTGATTTTATAAGCTTTGGCTTTTGTAAAGGGTTTTATCCCGGGGAGTGAAACTTAAAATGCTGAAAAAAGACGTAAATATGCTATCCGGTCCTATCATACCGGGACTGCTTACCATTGCAATTCCGATTATGGTAATGAACGTTTTGCAGTCGCTTTTCAATATCGTCGATATGACGATACTGAAAAACTTCAATGCGGGCGACGCGGTCGGCGCCGTCGGTGTGTGCGGAACGCTGATTTCTCTTATCACCGGTCTTCTCGTGGGTATCTCCTCGGGCGCTAACGTCGTTATCGCAAAGCACATAGGCAGAGGCGATAAGGACAGGGTTGAGCGAGCTATCGGCACGGCACTGCTTCTCTCGGTCGCGGGCGGTGTTCTTCTGCTTGCGGTCGGAGTTTCGTTTGCCGAGGTATTCCTCGGTTGGATGAACTGCCCCGACAAGCTGCTGCCGCAGGCGGCTCTCTATTTCAGACTCTACTTTGTCGGCGTGCCGATTCTTATGGTATACAACTTCTGCGCCGCGATTTTGCGTTCT
>JAZOSP010000001.1:0-19676 GCA_045657165.1 Eubacteriales bacterium | reverse complement strand
CAGCGCTCTCTCAGAGTGCTTGACGGCTCGGTAACCGTTCTTTGCGCAAAGGGCGGCGTTGAGCCCCAGACCGAGACCGTATGGCACCAGGCCAACGAGTATAAGGTACCCAGAATGGCGTACATCAACAAGATGGACATTATGGGTGCGGATTTCTTCCGCGTTGTTAAAATGATTAAGGACAGGCTTCACGCGAACGGTGTTCCCGTGCAGCTGCCCATCGGTGCTGAATCCTCGTTTAGAGGAATCATCGACCTCATGGAGATGAAGGCCGACGTTTATTACGACGACCTCGGTAAGGACATGAGAGTTGAGGAGATTCCCGAGGACATGAAGGAGCTTGCCGAGGAGTATCGTGCGAAGATGGTTGAGTCCATCTGCGAGACCGACGACGACCTCATGGACAAGTTCTTCAACGAGGAGGAGATCACCGTCGAGGAGCTCAAGGCAGCTCTTCGCCGCGCTACTATTGATAATAAGATAGTTCCCGTTTGCTGCGGAACCTCTTATAAGAACAAGGGTGTTCAGAAGCTTCTCGATAACATCATCGAGTACATGCCCGCACCCACCGACATTGAGGCAATCAAGGGCGTTCACCCCGACACGGGCGTAGAGGACTGCCGTCACGCAAGTGACGACGAGCCCTTCTCGGCTCTTGCCTTCAAGATTATGACCGACCCCTTCGTCGGTAAGCTCTGCTTCTTCAGAGTTTACTCGGGCTCCGTCCAGAAGGGTACTGCGGTTTACAACTCCACGAAGGACTCCGACGAGAGATTCGGACGTATTCTTCAGATGCACGCAAACGAGAGATCGGATATCGACGTGTGCTACGCAGGTGATATCGCCGCTGTCGTAGGTGTCAAGAACACCACCACGGGTGACACCTTCTGCGACGAGAAGCACCCCATTATCCTTGAGTCCATGGTATTCCCCGAGCCGGTTATCCGTCAGGCTATCGAGCCTAAGACGAAGGCAGGTCAGGAGAAGATGGGTATCGCGCTCTCGAAGCTTGCTGAGGAGGACCCGACCTTCAGAACCTACACCGACGACGGGACCGGACAAACGATTATCGCGGGAATGGGTGAGCTTCACCTTGAGATTATCGTTGACCGTCTTCTCCGTGAGTTCAAGGTTGAGGCTAATATCGGCGCACCTCAGGTTGCTTACAAGGAGACCATTCGCAAGAAGGTTGACCAGGATACCAAGTACGCACGTCAGTCCGGCGGTAAGGGTCAGTACGGTCACGTTAAGATCACCATTGAGCCTAACGAAACCGGCAAGGGCTACGAGTTCGTCAACGCCGTAACGGGCGGTGCTATTCCTAAGGAATACATTCCCGCAGTTGACGCAGGTATTCAGGGCGCAATGCAGGCAGGTGTGCTTGCAGGCTACAACGTAGTTGACGTTAAGGTTACCCTTTACGACGGCTCTTACCACGAGGTCGACTCCTCGGAGATGGCGTTCAAGATTGCCGGCTCTATGGCATTCAAGGAGGCTATGAGAAAGCCTGACCCCGTTCTCACCGAGCCTATCATGAAGGTTTCGGTAACCACTCCCGACGACTATATGGGCGATATTATCGGTGACATCAACTCCCGCCGCGGACAGATTGACTCCATGGAGCAGATCGGCCCCGGAACTCAGAGAGTTTACTCACACGTACCGCTTGCACAGATGTTCGGTTATGCAACCGCGCTTCGTTCGAGGTCGCAGGGACGTGCGGTTTACGTAATGGAGCCCGACGGCTTCCAGGACGTACCGAAGTCCATTCAGGACGAGATTATCAAGGCGCGCGCAAAGTAATTTTCGCTTGCATATCGGGGCGGCGTGCCGCCCCGACGGATAGTTCTTTACGGCAAAGCCGTTAAGATAAATCTTATAGAAACTAAAAAATAAAATTTTTAAGGAGAAAATTAAAATGGCAAAGGCAAAGTTTGAAAAGACCAAACCCCACGTTAACATTGGTACCATCGGTCACGTTGACCACGGTAAGACCACCCTTACTGCTGCAATCACCAAGACTCTTTCGCTCATCAACGGTTCTGAGTTCCTTGATTACAGCCAGATCGACAACTGCCCCGAGGAGAGAGCTCGTGGTATCACAATTAACTCCAGACACGTAGAGTACGAAACCGAAGCACGTCACTACGCTCACGTTGACTGCCCCGGTCACGCTGACTACGTTAAGAACATGATCACCGGTGCTGCTCAGATGGACGGCGCAATCCTCGTTGTTGCAGGTACCGACGGCCCTCTTGCACAGACCAGAGAGCACGTTCTTCTTGCTCGTCAGGTTGGCGTTCCCGCACTCGTTGTATTCATGAACAAGTGCGACATCGTTGACGACCCCGAGCTTCTTGACCTCGTTGAGATGGAGATCCGTGACCTCCTTAACGAGTACGAGTTCCCGGGCGACGACATTCCGATCGTTCGCGGTTCTGCTCGTGAGGCTCTTACCTCTAACAATGGTGTTGACGCTCCCGAGTTTGCTTGCATTAAGGAGCTCATGGACGCAGTTGACTCCTACATTCCCACTCCCGACAGAAAGGCTGACCTTCCCTTCCTTATGCCTGTCGAGGACGTATTCTCCATCTCCGGTCGTGGTACCGTTGCTACCGGCCGTGTAGAGCGTGGTACTGTTAAGATGGCTGACGTTGTTGAAATCGTTGGTCTTAAGGACGAGTCCTCCTCTACCGTCGTTACCGGTATCGAGATGTTCCACAAGCTCATGGACTATGCTGAGGCTGGTGACAACGTTGGTCTTCTTCTCCGTGGCGTTCAGAAGAACGAGATCGAGAGAGGCCAGGTTCTTTGCAAGCCCGGTTCTGTTCAGCCCCACACCAAGTTCGTAGGTCAGGTTTACGTTCTTACTGAGAAAGAGGGCGGCCGTTCGAAGCCCTTCTTCTCCGGCTACAGACCTCAGTTCTACTTCAGAACTACTGACGTTACCGGCGTTATCAACCTCCCCGCTGACGTTGATATGTGCCGTCCCGGCGATAACGTTGATATGACCGTTGAGCTTATCACTCCTATCGCTTGCGAGAAGGGTCTTCGCTTCGCTATCCGTGAGGGTGGCCGTACCGTTGGTTCGGGCGTTGTTTCCGAGATTCTTGCTTAATTTTAAGTTAAGAGCTTAAGACAAAGTAATGTTCCCCGACACCTCGTGTGTCGGGGAATTTTACAAAGGCATATACATTTAATGAAGGTTTTTCTTGGGATTTGGTGAAATTCCATACCGGCAGTAAAGTCTGCGAAGAGAGAAAATCTCCCGATGAGGTGGAATTCCTCGACCGACGGTAAAGTCCGGATGAGAAAGGAAATAAGATGAAATCTAATACTAAATTTGATACAAAAAAGATAGTTGGCACAGCCATATTTGCGGCGACGGCTTACGTCGTGGCGCTTGTTTGTAACGTTATTCCGCCCATCGCGGGTTTTCTATCGCTTGACGTCAAGGACGCGGTGATAGCAATTGCGGCGTTTGTCTACGGTCCTGTGTCGGGTGTGGCTATCGCCCTTATTGCCGCAGCGCTTGAGCTGTTCACCTTCAGCACTACTGCGTGGTATGGCTTTATTATGAATTTTGCTTCCTCTGCGGTCTTTGCGCTGACCGCTTCACTGATATATAAATTCAAGAGGACTCTAAACGGCGCACTGATAGGCTTCCTTGCTGCCGTTGCTATGACTACGGGGGTAATGCTCCTCTTAAACACCTTTGTGACGCCTCTTTACCTTACATATTTTGTAGGTATGCCCGCAGACGGGGCTGGGGAGATGGTGCGGGAGCTTTTGCCGAGCGTGCTTTTGCCATTTAATTTTGCAAAGGCGCTGCTTAACGCCTCGTGTGCGCTACTCCTTTATAAGCCGCTGATTTCCGCTCTTTCGCGTGCAGGGCTCATTACGGGCAGAACAGGGGGCTTCACCTTCAACAAAAACAGCGTAATTATTCTGATTATCGGCGGCGTGTGCCTTGCTGCTTCAATCGTAATTATCGCAATTTTGGCTTAAAAAGCAAATTAATGTTTACAAAAGCCTGCTGATTTATTCAATCAGCAGGCTTTTGTTTATTTTCTCTCTGCGACAGATAGGCGGTTTAAGGCACGAAGAAGCTTTGCGCGGGCTACGTCCTCAGTGCGCTTGTCGCGTGCCGCTTGGAGTGCTACCTCGGCGCGCTCCCTTGCCGCTTCTGCGCGGGCTGTGTCAATCTCATCTTCGAACTCGAATGTGACGGGGAGAAGAGTTACGTCACCCGAGAGCACTGTGAGAGTGCCGCCCTGCGCCGCTCCGTAGCGGCTCTCGCCGCTAAGGAGTAGTCTTGCCCTGCCGACACCTACCGTGCAAAACATGTCGGTGTGGTCTGCAAGTATCTCGACGTCACCGTCGACTGTGCGTACGAGAAGACTCTCACACTCGCCCGAAAATTTTACACCGTCGGGGGTTATGATTTTTAGGTTGAAAGGCTTCATTTCATTCACCCGTCACGCACCCGCGGCGAGTCTTTTCGCCTTTTCGACTGCCTCGTCTATTGTACCGACGAAGAGGAATGCCGACTCGGGAAGGTTGTCGTGCTTGCCGTCGAGGATTTCGCGGAAGCCGCGCACGGTTTCGCGCAGCGGCACGTATCTGCCCTCCATGCCCGTGAACTGCTCTGCAACCGTGAAGGGCTGAGAGAGGAAGCGCTGTATCTTTCTTGCACGGCTGACGGTAAGCTTATCCTCGTCGGAGAGCTCCTCCATACCCATTATCGCGATAATATCCTGAAGCTCCTTGTAGCGCTGGAGAATTGCCTGCACCTCGCGGGCTACCTCGTAGTGCTCTATGCCGACGACGTCGGGCGAGAGAATACGCGAGGTAGAGTCAAGCGGGTCAACGGCAGGGTAGATACCAAGAGAGGCGATGGAACGCGAGAGAACCGTCGTTGCGTCAAGGTGCGCGAAGGTTGTCGCGGGGGCAGGGTCGGTGAGGTCGTCGGCAGGGACGTAAACCGCCTGAACCGAGGTTATCGAGCCGCGGCCCGTTGAGGTGATACGCTCCTGTAGTGCGCCCATCTCGGTAGCGAGGGTGGGCTGATAGCCAACTGCCGAGGGCATACGGCCAAGAAGTGCCGAAACCTCAGAGCCTGCCTGGGTGAATCTGTAAATATTGTCGATGAAGAGAAGCACGTCCTGTCCTTCCTTATCACGGAAGTACTCTGCCATCGTAAGACCCGAAAGAGCGACTCTCATTCTTGCTCCGGGCGGCTCGTTCATCTGACCGTAGACGAGGGCTGTCTTCGAGAGGACTCCCGATTCCTTCATTTCATTGTAAAGGTCGTTACCCTCACGGGTGCGCTCGCCGACACCGGTGAATACCGAAATGCCGCCGTGCTGCTTTGCGACGTTGTTGATAAGCTCCATTATAAGCACCGTCTTGCCAACGCCCGCGCCGCCGAAAAGACCTATCTTACCGCCCTTTGCATAAGGAGCGATAAGGTCGACGACCTTGATACCCGTTTCAAGTATCTCAGCGCCGCCGCGCTGCTCGGAGTAGGGTGGCGGGTCGCGGTGTATGCACATGCGCTCTGCGGTATCGACGGCGCCGCCGTTATCAATAGGCTCGCCGAGGAGATTGAAGATACGCCCGAGTGTCTCGCGCCCGACGGGAACGGTGATTCCCGTGCCCTTCGCGTATGCTGTAGCGCCTCGACTCATGCCGTCGGTTGAGGACATGGCGATACATCTTACGACGCCGTCGCCCTCCTGGCTTGCGACCTCGCAAACGAGCCTTCCGCCGTCAAGCTCGACCTCAATAGCGTCGAGCAGGTCGGGAAGCTCGCCGTCCTCAAATTTTATATCAAGCACGGGTCCTATGACCTGTATAACTCTGCCTTTGTTCATTTCTTTGACCGTTCCTTTCTTAGAGCGACCGCTTCTCAGAGCGCCTCTGCGCCCGAAACTATCTCGGTAATTTCCTGCGTTATAGCTGCCTGTCTTGCTCTGTTGTATTCAAGGGTTAGTGAGTCTATCATCTGTTCGGCGTTCTTGTTTGCTGAGTTCATTGCCGTGCGCCTCGCGCCCGACTCCGAGGCTACCGACTCACATACTGCCGAGTAGAGAACACCCCCGAGGTATTCGGGAACGGCTTTTGCAAGCAGCTCCTCAGGGTCACCCTCGATTATGGGGTCTCCCGCGCTATCGGTGTTGACCGTGAGTGGGAGAAGCGTCTCATGTCTTGGCTCTTGCGTGAGCATAGAGGTGAAGTGCGTGTAGACGAGCACAATGCTCTGAC
This sequence comes from Eubacteriales bacterium, assembly GCA_045657165.1. Lineage (GTDB taxonomy): Bacteria > Bacillota > Clostridia > Oscillospirales > CAG-272 > UBA1740. Next base: position 13,409 of record JAZOSP010000001.1, on the reverse strand, counting down.
ATTTGCCCGAGAGATACGCCTCGGTGATAAGACGTGAGGCGGAGAGTGCCGTACCGACTGTGACGGCTGCCGCCGTGCCAAAGTCCTCGGAGAGAAGCTCGTGCTCTCTCTTGCGGTAGTGCTCAAGTGCCTTTTTACCGATGGGGAGATAAAGACCTCTACCCTCGGGGTCGAGAGATTTCGCGGTGCGGAAAACGTTTGCGTTATAGCCGCCTGCAAGACCTCTGTCACCGCCTATAATTACGTAGAGGGTACGGCCCGTGTCGCTTTTTTCGTACCACGGACTGCCCGCGAGGTCGGGAGTGTATATTTTGCGCATTACCGAGAGAAGCGCCTCGTGATAGGGGCGCGACGCCTCGGCTCGCTCCTTTTGTCTGCGGAGCTTCGAGGTTGCGACAAGCTCCATAGCCTTGGTTATCTGCATGGTGCTGCCGACGCTCTTAATGCGCGATTTTATACCGTTCATTGACCTGCCTGCCACTTGAGTCACTCCTTTCGGGGCTTAGTTTTACATTTTTCCTAAAAATCTTTTCTTTGCTGTGTCAATTGCCTCGCGAAGCTCACGCTCACGGTCGGGCGAGAGGACACCCGTGTTACGAATTTCGGCGAGAAGCTCCTCCTTCGTCGTGCGAAGGTGCTCGTAAAGCTCGGCTTCAAAGCGCCCGATATCCGAGGGCTCGATATCCGAAAGAAGATTGTTTACAGCCGCGTAAATTACAGCAATCTGAAGCTCGACTGCGATAGGCGCGCCGCGCCCTTGCTTTAATACCTCGACGATACGCGCGCCCTGCATGAGTCGTGCCTTTGTGTCCGCGTCAAGGTCGGAGCCGAACTGTGAGAAGCTCTCGAGCTCGCGGTACTGCGAGTAGAGCAGCTTCAGCGTTCCCGCGACCTTTTTCATAGCCTTTATCTGTGCGTTGCCGCCGACTCGCGATACCGAAATACCGGGGTTTATCGCGGGGCGAACGCCCGAGTGGAAGAGCTCTGACTCGAGGAATATCTGCCCGTCGGTTATAGATATGACGTTCGTCGGAATATAAGCGGAGACGTCGCCAGCCTGAGTTTCTATAATCGGAAGTGCCGTCAGGGAGCCGCCGCCACATTCGTCGGAAAGCCTTGCCGCACGCTCAAGAAGGCGCGAGTGAAGATAGAATACGTCGCCGGGATAAGCCTCTCTGCCCGGGGGACGCCTTATTAGCAGCGAGAGGGCGCGGTAGGCAACCGCGTGCTTTGAGAGGTCGTCGTAGACTATAAGCACGTCACGGCCGCGGTCCATAAAGTATTCTGCCATAGCGCAGCCCGCGTAGGGCGCGATGTACTGTAAGGGGGCGGGGTCGGAGGCGGTTGCCGAAACGACTATCGTGTAGTCCATAGCGCCACTGCGGTAGAGGGTGTCAACGACCTCTGCTACCGTCGACTGCTTTTGTCCTATCGCGACGTAAACGCAGATGACGTCCTTGCCGCGCTGATTTATTATGGTATCGGTGGCGATAACGGTCTTACCCGTCTGCCTGTCGCCTATTATAAGCTCTCTTTGACCTCTGCCTATCGGTATCATAGAGTCGATAGCCTTAATGCCGGTTTCAAGCGGCACGGATACCGACTTTCTTTCTATAATGCCGTAGGCACGGCGCTCGATGGGAGCGTATTCCGCAGCCTCAATAGCAGCGCCGCCGTCAATGGGCTCGCCGAGCGCAGATACGACTCTTCCGATGAGAGACTCACCGACGGGCACTGACACGACTCTGCCCGTGCGCTTGACGAGCGAGCCCTCGGCAATACCGACGTCAGAGCCGAGAAGCACGGCTGAGACGAAGCTCTCCTCGAGGTTCAGCGCCATACCGAGCGTGCCGCCCTCGAATTCGAGAAGCTCGTTCGACTTACACCTGTCAATGCCGTAGACCTTGGCTATTCCGTCGCCGACAGAAATGACGTACCCGACCTCGTCGGTTTCGGTTTTTTTGGCGTAGTTCTTAATCTGCTCCTTGATTATCCTTGAGATATCGTCGATTTTTGATTGCATTTTAAGTTCTCCACTGCCGCAAAGCGGCAAAAAGTAGTTTTTATAGTTAGAGCGTTGCTTTGTGAAGGCTCTCGGCTATCATCTTTAGCCTACGAGATAGCGAGCCGTCCTCCTGTATACCTGCGTAACGAAGCACGACACCGCCGAGGATTTTCGGGTCAACGGTGTTTTTGAGCGCGACGGTCTTGCCCGTCGCAGTCTCGATATGCTTTGTTATCGAAAGAAGCTCGGCCTCTGTCATAGGTACCGCGCTTACCGCCTCGGCACGCAAAACGCCGCGCGCCTCGTCGAGCGCTGCAAGATATTCCCGCAGCAGTGCGGGGAGCTCGTGCACAAGCCGACGTTCGGCAAGGAGCTTCACAAGATTCAAAAGATATTCGTCAAGAGGCGAGAGCGCCTCGTCGATAAGCGCCACGCGCAGAGGCAGCGTTAGGGCAGGGGTGTCAAGCAGCGACGTATATTTCGGGTTGTCGCCGATAATGCGTACGAGAGAGGAGAGCTCCTCTCCGATTTTCTCTGCACGCCCCCCCTCCTCAGCGAGAGAAAAGAGGGCACGCGCGTATTCGGTTACGGTTGTCATGTGGTAACCCTCCTGTTTTTCTTTTGGGGGTTTAATTATTTTTGCCCATCTCCGAGATAAAGCCGTTGATAAGCTCACGGTGCTCGTCGGGTGAGAGGTCACGCTCGATTACCGCCGCGGCAATCTCAAGGGCGACGTCAGACACCTCGTTTTTGATATCCTCAAGCGCAGCACGGCGCTCGAGCTCTATGCGCTCCTCGGCGCGCTCTATGATGCGGTCAGCCTCGCGCGCCGCTTCACGGAGAATTTCCTCCTCGCGAAGCTCCGCACGCCTTGTTGCGGTGCGCAGCATTTCCTCGCTCTCGGCACTTGCCTCGGCGAGCCTTTTTTCATAGTCGCCTCGCAATGCCTCTGCCTCGCGATTCTTTTCCTCGGCGTCGGAGTACATGCCGTCTATCTCCGCCTGGCGCGAGTCTATCGTATTTTTTAAGGGCTTGAACAAAAGCTTTTTTAAGAATAAGTAGAGAATCAGAAGATTCACCCACGCAAAAAGCATAGTCCAGAGGTTGACGCCCACAAAGCTCTCAAACTTTTCGAGGACGCCGGCTTCGAGTAGTCCCATTTGGGTTCTCCTTTTCGGGTTTTAGAACATGAACATAAGAAGCAGGGCGATAACGAGCGAGTAAATACCCGTTGTCTCGGTTATAGCACAGCCGAGAATCATATTGGTACGGAGAGTTCCTGCCATCTCGGGCTGGCGCGCCATAGCCTCAAGCGCCTTGCCTACGGCGTTACCCTCGCCGATAGCGGGGCCGATAGCTCCAAGTCCCATACAAAGACCTGCACCGAGAACCTTTGCAGCTTCAACACTAAATTCCATTTTAATTTCCTCCTGAAATATATGATATTTTTGTTTTTTTGTAATGTTTAATTTGCTTTTTTGCTCTTTTTAGACTTCTTATCGGGGAGCTCCGCGGGCGGCGGGCAAGCTGCTCCGACGTAAACCATTGTGAGCAGCGAGAAAACGAGCGCCTGAACGAAGCCTGAGAAGAGGTCGAAATAGATAGAGAGAAACGCGGGGATACCGACCTGGAAGAAGGGAATAGTTGAGATAATCCCGGGTATCCACGAGAGAAGCAACTTTGACAGCAGGGCGAGCGCCGCGTAGATAAGAGAGGTCAGCACCGAGCCGCCCGCGACGTTACCGAAATGACGGAACGCCATTGAGATTGGGTTTGCGATTTCGGAGACGATATTCATGGGCGTCATAACCACGATAGGCTCGGTAAAGCCCTTGAGCCACTTGAGGAATCCGAAATTTTTGATATTGTGATACCAAACCATGCCCGTCGTGACGAGCGCCCACGCCGCAGTGACCGAGAGGTCGGCGGTGACGGAACGGAAGATTTGCGTCATTCCGATAAGCGTTCCTAAAATTGAGGAGAGAAACAGCGTGCCGATATAGGGCGCGAATTTCAGATTGTGCTTGCCCATCGTGTCCTCGACGAGACCGTAGAGCATTGTGACAAGCTTCTCGGCAACGACCTGAAGTCGCCCCGGGCGCTTCGTGATTTTCCTTGACACAATAGCGGCAAGGATAAGCAGGATTACGGTTACGGCAAAGAGCGATACGGTGGTCTGGGTGATAAGATTCTTCATAGTGAAGACGTTTATATCCGGCAGATCCCACGGAAGCTCAAAATACACCTTTGGGCCGTTTACCTCAAGCTCCATTAAGTTCACTCTCCTTTCGGTCGGCGGCAAATGCTGTGCGCTGCCTTATTTTCTCCACGAGGATGCTCGTGAGGGTGAGCAGGGGTCGGAAGATAAGAAGCGGTATTGCCGTTGCGATGGGGTCAAACCAATCGAGAACGAAGGCAAGCACGAGAGTTATGAGAATCGTTACCGTTCTTATAAGGAAGGAGGTTTTGATTTTGTTCTGAATTTCCACTCCGTGCTCGGCGGCGAACCTCTCCGCCTCCTCATCATCCATCTCGCGACTGCCGCGCTCACGAATGAAGCTGTCAATCGAGCGATTTACCGAGAGGGTGAGGAAAAGGTAGTTCAGTATTATGACGAGAGCTCCGAGGGCGGCACCCGTGAATACGCGGTAGTCAAATACAACCGTCTCGGGTAAAAGAAGGCTCACGAGAAAATAGCCGAGCACCGTGAGCGCCGCTACGGCAAGCTCGAGTGCTGCGAGAGTCAGAATTTCAATATAAGGAAGACTACTTTTTTTCATTATTATTACCAGCCTTGCCGTTCGTTTTTTCATTGCTCTCTTTTTCGATAGCCTCAATGCTCCGCATTGCCGAGAGAACGAACCTTATCATAGAATAGAAGCCAAAGAGCGCGCCGAACACCACGGCGGGTGCGTAGACCCACGAGGGCCAGCCTGCCTTATCGACTGCGAGCCACGAGAGTAGTAGCATTACTCCGATAGGCATAGCAAGAGTGAAGAACGCCTGAAAGGTGACGTTCAAGACGTATATGGCGTTGAAAATCTTCTTATGCAAATCAGCCTCCAAAAAACCAAAAGCTTCATCATAATATATACTATCATAAAACTTTGATTAAATCAAGTATTGACGCAAAAGTTATTAAATTAACGATATCGGGGAAATCGACATGATTTTAACGTGCACACGGTAAAGATATTGCGAAAAACCGCCGCGACTCGGAGCACGGCGGAAATTGATATTATTTAACTTAGTCCCGCCGTGAGCTTGATTATCAAATCCATATTGTCGGGCTGGACCTTAGCTTCGTGTGCGGCCTTGTTGCGCACCTCGGCGCCGCACCTTTTGCAGCGGTGGACTATTATAAATCCGCGCTTCGGGTCGGGAAGCGCTCGCACGGGGCGGAGGATTCCGCCGCAGGGGTTCTGCCTGTCGCCGGGGTTAATATCAACGTGAAGCGACGATAGGCAAAAGGGGCAGTGATTGCGCGAGGTGTAGCCAAGAGGAAGAACCTCCTTGCCGCACGCCTTGCAGACAAAGCCCGAGTCGTTTTTCTTAAATCTTTTTTCTTCCATAAGCGCTCCTTCAGGAATTATTTTCCAACGCAGAACCTCGAGAATATGTCGGCGACGACCTCCTCTGCGACCTCTCGCGCGTCGGAGTCGGAGAGGGCGGCAAGGGCACGCTCTATATCCGAGGCTACCGTATCCTGCGAGTGCCCCACGGCGAGTGCTGCCGTGGCGGCGGTGAGGAAATCAAGTGCGCGAAGAAGCGAGGCGTGCACGCGTGCCGTATGGACTATGGCGTCAGCGCCCGTTCTTATCTCTTTGTCGGTAAAGAGGCGGTCAACCTCACGCGAAAGCGACTCTACCACTGCACCCGTGTTGCGTTTTGCTGATATTTCAAGCACCGAATCTGAAAGTGCGGCGACCCTCGTGCGTAGCTTTTCCCACTCTTTTGAGGGGGCAAGGTCGGATTTATTGAATATGGCAAGCTTTGCCGCGGTGAGCGACTCAAGAAGCTCTATTATCTCCCTGTCGGACTCGTCGGGCGGCGTGGAGAGGTCAAAGACGGCTATCACAAGCTCTGCCGTGCGGGCGAGCGAGGTTGCGCGTTCGATTCCTATTTTTTCAACCTCGGAGTCGCACGAGGAGCGCACGCCTGCGGTGTCGTGAAGCCGCAGAACCACTCTGCCGAGCGGCAGACTTGCCGAGAGAACGTCACGCGTCGTGCCCGCGATATCGGTGACTATTGCCGCGTCCTCTCCTACGAGGAGATTATAGAGGCTGCTTTTGCCGACGTTGGGCTTGCCGAATATGACCGTCCTGACGCCCTCGGTTATCGCTTTGCCCGTCTTGTAGGTCGCGACGAGGCGCTCTGTGTCTTCCTTTATATTATATAGAGACGTAAGAAGCTCCTCGTCGGAGTAGTCGCCGAGGTCCTCATCTGGATAGTCGATACGCGCGAAAAGCGAGCTCATAATGCCTGTGAGCTTGCCTCGGATGTCGGCTATTTTGTCTGTAAGGCATCGGCGCGACGGCTCTTGGGCAAGGCGGAGCTGCTCCTCGCTCTCTGCCGAGAGGAGCGTGCCTATTGCCTCTGCCTCGGAGAGAGAGAGCCTGCCGCATATAAATGCGCGGCGTGTGAACTCGCCCGCCTCGGCGGCGCGTGCACCTGCTGAAAGGACGGCTCTGAGAACCTCGCGGGTGACGAGTATGCCGCCGTGACAGGATATCTCAACCGTGTCCTCGCCCGTATAAGAGGCGGGGGCCTTGAAGTAGGTGAGAACGACGTCGTCTATGACCTCGCCCTCGGAAATTATTCTGCCGTAGGCGGCGCGGCGGGGGGGAAAAGTCGACACGGGTGCGCCATTGGGAGTTCGGAAAACCTTAGCCGCAACCGCAGTCGCGCCCTCGCCCGATATTCTTATAACGGCAACCCCACCCTTGCCGGGTGGGGTTGAGATTGCCGCGATAGTATCTGTAGGCGAGTGCATTATTCTGCCTCTGCCTCGGCTGTGACGGTGTCACAAGCTGCCTCGGGCTCGCTCTCTGCTGTGTCGAGAACTACGTCCTGTACAGGCTCTGCCACGTCCTCCTCGAAGATACCGACGGGCTTCTTATTATCAAGGAAGATGACTATCTTTCTGTTATTATCCGAGCCTACCGAGTTGGTTGATACGCCCTCGATATTCTGAATCTCGGAGTGAATGATTCTGCGCTCGTAGGCACTCATCGGCTCGAGCATAACGCTTCTCTTGTTGCGAAGCGCCTTTGCCGCCATTCTGCGTGCGAGTGAGCGGAGGGTTTCCTCTCTCTTCTTTCTGTATCCCTCAACGTCAACGGTGACGCGGCTCTTGTCGCGCTCGCCCTGAGCATTCTTTCTCGCGGAAGCGAGGTTTGCAAGATATTGAAGCGCGTCAAGGGTGTCGCCGTGGTGACCGATGAGCACCGAGGCGTCCTCGCCGACTATAGTGATTCTTCTCGTGCCGTCCTCACAGGAGTAAAGCTCTGCGGAGGCGGAAAGACCGATATCGGAGAGGAGCTTCTTTACGAAATCGTAGGACATATCCTCGCCGTCGGCTACCTCGCGGCGCTCCATCTTGAGCTCTGCCTCGGGGATAACCTCGCTTTTCGGCTTTGAGGGAGTAACGCCCGTCATATCGGGAACCTGTCTGTCTGAGCGCGACTTATGTCTTCTGCGCTTACGGGAGTGAGAGGAGCTATCGGCCTTCGGGGTCTCGGCTGCCGCCTCGGTGATCTCGCGCTCGGTCTTTTCCTTCTTCGGCTTCTCGCGTCTTTCGCGGCGGGGCTGGGTGTCGGGCAGCTCAATGAAGGCTCTTACCTTCGCCGGTCTTTTCATAAAGCCGAGGAAGCCCTTCGTGCCCGCGTCTATAATTTCAAACTGTACGTCGTCAAGCTCGCCTGCGCCGAGTGCGGCACGGGCGTTGTCCTTTGCCTCAAGGATATCCTTGCCGGCTGCTGTTATTTCTTTAATCATTGTTTTTCCTCGTTAGTCTTTAATCTCGGGGGGTTCAATGCCGCCGCCCGTTTTTTTGGTGTTATTCTGGCTCTTAACCGTGGGGAGCTCCTCGTAATCGTCCTCGTCGATATAGTGAAGCGAGCGATACTTAGGCTGAGATTTGAGAGCCTGCCTCTGTGCTTTTTCGGCTGCCTTTTGCGCTTTTCTCATTTCCTTGAGCTCCTCCTCGGTGTATTTCGGGAGAGGCATAGTGCGTGAGAGTATAAAGGATTGAAGTATGCCGAGCGCCGACTGGTAAATCCAGTAAAGGCCAAGCATGCCCGAGAAGCCAAAGGCGATAAAGAGCGTCATAAGCGGCATAACGAGGTCCATAATCCTCATCGAAGCCGCGGTCTGCGCGTCCTGACCGGCAACCGCGCCTGCGTTGCCGTTCCACCTGCGCGAGAGCCACATCGAAAGCCACGTGAACGCTGCCGCAAGCACGGGAATAGCCACGAGCCAGCTGATGTTCATGATGTCGGGGGTGTGCGCGAGGTTCATTATTCCGAAGAAATCAAAGTTCGGAATTGCCGAGGCGTTGAAGCCCTCGACGACACCGTCGAGCTTGTCTAAATTACCGTTGATAAGCGAGATGAGTCCTATCTCATCAACACTCGCTGCTGCCTCGCCGATAGCGTCTCTGATTGCCGTTATCGTTTCACCGGAGAACTTCGCGATATGCGTAAGAGGGTTTCTTATGATATCGTAAAGGAAGATGATGATGGGGAGCTGAAGGAGCATAGGCAGGCAGCCCGAAAGGGGGCTGTAGCCCTCCCTTTGCTGAAGCTCCATAATCTCCTGCTGCATTTTCTGCATTGTGGGCTGGTCGTTTCTACCCCTGTACTTTGCCTTGATAAGCTCGATTTTGGGGGTGAGGCGTGCCATTTTAATCTGATTTTTCTGCTGCTTTATCGAGAAGGGAAGAAAGAGCAGCTTGAAAAGAAGGGCGTAAAGCAAAAGCGCGAGAGCGTAGCTTCCGCCAAAGAGGCTACTGAACCACGAGAGCATAGAGCCTATCGGTCCGTATAGCCAGCCAAATAGCCAATCCATATTAATTCCTCTTTAATTTTCTTTTTCCGTTTCCTCGCTCACCGCGGGAGGCAAAAGCCCCTTTGGATTTCTGAAGCCGCGCTCGGGCACGGGGTCGTAGCCGCCGCGCGAGAACGGGTTACAGCGAAGAATCCGCCACACCGTGAGTGTAAGTCCTACGAAAAAGCCGCGCTTTCTGAACGCCTCGAGGGCGTACGCCGAGCAGGTCGGTGTGAACCTGCAGCACGCGGGCTTTAGGGGTGAGATAAATTTGCGGTACAGATTAACGAGCCAAATCATTACGTATTTCATACGCTTTGCCCCTCGCGGTTTTGTGGGGCGGGTGCCGTCCTCTTTTCTGTTTTCGCATACATTGAGAGCTTCTCGAATGCGATACCGAGCTCTCTTTCGATATCACTGCTTTTAAGCTTAATTGCCGCCGTGCGCGCTGCTATAACCACGAGAAAACCGACCTTTAGCTCTCTTTTTTTCATAAGAGCGCGAAGTCCCTCGCGCAAAATACGGCGGGTGCGGCTTCTTACTACCGCGCCACCAAGCTTCGTTGAGGTGGTGAGACCTATGCGGTTCACCGTTTTTTTCTCCGGGTGAGCCTTGGCAAGCGCCTTCGCTCTGTAATCCGGGAGAACGTAAACTGCGAGAGCCGACGTTACTGCTCTCTTGCCCTTCGTGTACGCCTTTGAATAGAGATGGTTTTCGCAAATTGCTCTGAACTTCATCTCGGTACTCGCTTTCCTCTGTGTAATCAAAGCCTCCGATATGCGTCGTGCGGATATCGGAGGCTTGTATTGTCAGCTGTGCGTGACTTATCAGTAGGTGAGTCTTGCCCTACCCTTGGCGCGTCTTCTCTTAAGAACCTTTCTGCCGTTAGCGGTTGCCATTCTTTTTCTGAAGCCATGCTCCTTTTTTCTCTGTCTCTTCTTGGGCTGATATGTTCTTTTCATGTTGCACCTCCTTTGAAAAATGTTATAACGTCAGAGGCGGCGGTGCCGCCCATCTTTGCGTATTCACACGAAAGCAGAGTATATTATATCCTAAAAAAACACTTTTGTCAAGAGTAAATGCAAATATTTTTTTAATATATGAAATAAGTGGGAGGGAAAGTGGGCTATACTCCTTGACAATCGGCGGCTTTTCTGCTAAAATAAGATGTAATGCTATGCAAATTTCTCACACGGAGGTAAACGTGTATTCAGTAGGACTCACCACGCTCGGCTGCAAGGTGTCGCAGTATGAGACCGAGGCGCTTGCCGAGGCGTTTTCTCGCGCGGGCTTGCGCGTTGGCGCTTTTACCGAGACGTGCGACGTTTACGTGATAAACACCTGCACCGTCACCGCAGAGGCAGACGCAAAATCGCGCAAGGCGATAAGGCGGGCAAAAAGGCAGAACCCGGAGGCTGTAGTGCTCGTTATGGGCTGCTACTCCGAGAGGGCTTCCGATGAAATTGCGGAGATTGACGGTGTCTCCTACGTCGTCGGCACGGCTGACAAGATGACGCTTGTCGAGGTGGCAAAGAGGCTGCTTTCAGGTGAGGAGATAGCACCCCGTGTCGCGGTTTCACCGCTAAAAGGGGCGAAATTCGAGCCTATGACTGTCACGCGTGCACCAAGAACTCGCGCCTACGTCAAGATAGAGGACGGCTGCGACTCGCGCTGCTCGTATTGTGCTATTGCTCCCGCACGCGGCAGAGTGCGCTCAAAGCCTCGGGGCGAGGTTATTGCCGAGGTTGAGGGACTCTCGCACAGCGGCATTCGCGAGATAGTCCTCACGGGCATTGAGGTTGCCGCCTACGGCAAGGATTTTGGCGATGGGTACGGTCTTGCGGAGCTTATATGCGAGCTTGACGCGCGGGGAAGCGTGCCCCGAGTCAGGCTTGGCTCTATGGCTCCCGAGCTTGTGAGTGACAGCTTTATAGAAAAGGTTGCCAAGACGAAAATTATGGTGCCGCACCTGCACCTCTCGCTTCAGTCGGGCTCTGACAGAATCCTCGGGCTTATGAGGCGCAGATATAATATGGATAGAGTTTGCAGGGCGGTCGAAAAATTACGCACGGCTATGCCAAAAATAGAATTTACCGCCGACCTTATGGTTGGATTTCCCGCGGAATCGGAGGAGGATTATCTTCTCACCGAGCGTGCGGTACGCGAGATAGGGCTTCTCGACGCGCACGTTTTTGCCTACTCGCGCCGCGCTGGCACGCCTGCCGCGGATTTCTCGGGGCAAGTGCCCGAGTCGGTAAAGCGCGAGAGGTCAGAGCGGCTGATAGGGCTCTGTGCCGAGGTGCGCGACAGACGGCTTGAGAGAGCCCTCGCGTGCGGCGAGCCCTTACCCGTTATATTCGAGAGCGTCGCGTGCGGGCGAGCCACGGGTCACTCGGACTCTTATATTGAGGTTGTCACGGACGGCGACGAGTCGCTTGTCGGGCGCGAGGCTTTGGTTGAGCCTATCTCGCACGATGGCGGCAAGATATTCGGAAAAGTCGTTAAAATGTAAATAATTATTTGAATTTTGGAGATAAAAACAATGGAAAACAGCAAAAAAACAATGGAAAAAATCGTTGCCCTTTGCAAGAACCGCGGATTCATTTATCCCGGCTCGGAGATTTACGGCGGTCTTGCAAACTCGTGGGACTACGGTCCTCTTGGCGTTGAGTTCAAGAACAACGTAAAGCGCGCGTGGTGGAAGAAGTTCGTTCAAGAGTCGCGCTACAACGTGGGTCTTGACTCGGCTATCATAATGAATCCCGAGGCTTGGGTTGCCTCAGGTCACGTCGGCGGCTTTTCCGACCCGCTTATGGACTGCAAGGGCTGCAAGGCACGCCACAGAGCCGACAAGCTTATCGAGGAGTACGCCTTCGAGAACGGCACGAACGACAATCCTGCCGCTTGGTCGTTCGAGGAGATGGCAGCGTTCATAAAGGAAAAGGGAATTGCCTGCCCCGAGTGCGGCGGCACCGACTTTACCGATATTAAGAAATTCAACCTTATGTTCAAGACCTTTATCGGCGTTACCGAGGATTCGACTAATACGGTATATCTTCGACCCGAGACGGCACAGGGCATTTTCGTCAACTTCCCCGCAGTGCAGCGCTCGGCAAGAAAGAAGCTCCCCTTCGGTGTCTGCCAGATAGGCAAGTCCTTCCGTAACGAGATTACCCCCGGTAACTTCGTTTTCAGAACGCGTGAGTTCGAGCAGATGGAGCTTGAGTTCTTCTGCAAGCCCGGTACCGACCTTGAGTGGTTTAATTATTGGAAGAATTTCTGCCACAAGTGGCTGCTTGACCTTGGTATGCGTGACGAGAACCTCAGGCTTCGTGACCACGATAAGGATGAGCTTTCCTTCTATTCGAAGGCGACGACCGACTTTGAGTTCCTCTTCCCGTTCGGCTGGGGCGAGCTTTGGGGCGTTGCCGACAGAACCGACTACGACCTTACTCAGCACCAGAATCACTCGGGCAAGGATCTTACCTACTTCGACCAGGAAACAGGCGAGCATTACGTACCCTACGTCGTCGAGCCCTCGCTCGGCGCTGACAGAGTTGCGCTCGCATTCCTTGTTGACGCATATGACGAGGAGGAGCTTTCCGAGGGAGATGTGCGAGTTGTGCTTCATCTTCACCCTGCGCTTGCACCCGTTAAGGCTGCGGTGCTTCCTCTCTCGAAGAAGCTCTCCGACAAGGCTCTCGAGCTCTACGACGAGCTTAGCCGCGAGTTCCCCGTCGACTTTGACGAGACCGGCTCTATCGGCAAGAGATACCGCCGCGAGGACGAGATTGGAACTCCCTTCTGCATTACGTACGACTTTGATACCGAAAATGACGGCTGCGTAACCGTTCGCGACAGAGATACCATGGAGCAGGTGAGAATTCCCGTTACCGAGGTTAAGTCCTATATTGCTGAGAGAATTAAGTTCTAAATTTTAGCAAATCAAGCTACCCGTGTAGCGATTTTTGAAGATTTTTAGATTTGGAGAGCCTATGACACCCGAAAAAATTGCCTCGTTCAGAATAAATCACGACAAACTTACCGAGGGTATTTACGTCTCGCGCATTGACGGTGATATTACGACCTACGACCTTCGTACCCGTGTGCCGAACTCGGGCGATTATATTGACAATCTTACTATGCACTCGACAGAGCATATGCTCGCGACCTATCTGCGCTCAGGCTCTATCGGTGAGAGGGTTATTTACTTCGGGCCTATGGGCTGTCAGACAGGCTTTTATCTTCTCGTGCGCGACGCCGACAACACCGAGGTGCTGACAGCTTTATGCGAGGCTCTCGAGGCAACGGTAAATCATGGGGGCGAGATTTTTGGCAAGGCGCGAGTCGAGTGCGG